>JABMRH010000127.1 GCA_013202725.1 Desulfobacteraceae bacterium | reverse complement strand
CCGTCCCGGGTGGGTTCGATTCCCATGCACTTCCGCCAACTGATCCCTGACCCCTTCATCAGCCTGTTTGACAGCCCTGAAAGGCGATTTCCCGATCTATCGTTTTTCAATGCGATATTTATAGATTTTTTTGAACCTACAAGTATTACCAGTTTTTTGCCTCTTGTTATTGCAGTATAAAGCAGGTTCCTCTGGAGCAAAGCAAAATGCTGGGTCATTATCGGCACAACCACCGCAGGATACTCAGACCCCTGTGACTTGTGCACGGTTATGGCATACGCCAACGAAAGCTCATCTGTTTCCGCAAAATCATAGGCAACTATCCTGCCATAGTAATTCACGGAAAGCCGGCTGTTTTCCGTATCAATGGAGGTAATTGTTCCGATATCACCGTTGAAAACCTCTTTCTGATAATTATTTTTTAAATGCATAACTTTGTCTTCTATCTTAAAACGACCGCCTTTGCGCGCAGATCCGGCAGAATCCGGGTTTAAAGCCTTTTGAAGCGCCTGGTTCAGGTTGGCGGTTCCCACCACCCCCTTGTGCATCGGGGTTAACACTTGAATATCATTCACACAATCAAAACCGAAAACCTTTGGAATTCTTTCACTGCATAACTCAATTATCGTTTCAACAGCCCTGTCCGGATTATTTTGCTCAATAAAGTAAAACTCAGATAGCTTTTCAGGCATATACTCCTTTTTGAGGTCAGGCATCTCCCCTGCACGAACTCTGTGGGCATTCATAACAATAGGACTCTCCTGAGCCTGTCTGAAGATTTTCTTCAGCTCAAAAGTTTTTATTCTTTTCGAATTGATAATATCGGCAAGAACATTTCCCGGGCCGACCGATGGAAGCTGAAAAACATCTCCGACCAGTATTAATACACAGTGCATGGAAATTGCCTTAAGCAGATAAAACATTAAATATACATCCACCATTGAGGCTTCATCAACGATTATTGCATCTGCATCAAGCGGGTTGTCCTGGTTTTTATCAAAAAAACCGTCCTTAAAATTATATCCCAAAACTTTATGGATGGTGTGTGCCTCCCTGCGTGTAACCTCTGAAAGACGCCTGGCCGCCCGTCCGGTCGGGGCCGCGAGGATAATTCGCTTTCCAAGGAGTTCAAAGACGGCATTAATGGATTTGATAAGCGTTGTTTTGCCTGTTCCAGGACCTCCGGTTATTACGATAACCCTGTGAGAAAGGCACTCTTGCAAAACATTCAACTGCTCGCAAGAAAGTTTGACGGCAAGTTTTCTCAATACTTCCTGCGTAATCTGTTCTGAATTTATAGGTAGAGGAGAAACCGGAACAGACAAAACAGCCTTTATCCTGTCGGCAATACCTGTTTCCGCCTCATGCAGGCTTTTTAGATAAACTGCGCCGGTCTCAGCGCCCGCAATTTTTTCTATAACCAGTTCCCCTGCATCGGCAAGAGCAAGCATGGCATCTTTAGTTTTACTTCGCTCGATCTGAAAAAGATTCTCGCAGCGTTTAAAAATCTGCTTTTCATAGACAAAAACATGCCCTTGTGCGACAAATTGTTCTATGATGTGAATAACGCATGCTTTAATTCTTTCCGGCTTATCCTTTGGAACGCCCAGGTTCTGCGCTATCCTGTCGGCAACATAAAAGCCGATTCCAGAGATATCACCGGCTATGCTGTAAGGATCATTTCGGATGATGTTAACAGCATCATTTCCATACTCTTTGAATATTTTTGCGCTGTATGAAGTTGTGATCTTGTTTTCCTGAAGAAACCGCATAATATCTCTTAATGCATGATGCTCTCTCCAGGAATTGCTTATCTGCGCTGCCTTTACCTTGCCTATTCCTTTAACATCAGCAAGCTTTTCAGGATTTTTTTCAATTATCTCAAGGGTTCTGTCTTTATAACGGCTAATCAGGGCGTCAACAATTTTTGGGCCTATTCCCTTAATAAAACCTGATTCAAGATACTTTTTTATTCCGTCAACGCTTACGGGAAGGACGACCTCAAACGACTCGACCTTTAATTGCCGGCCATATTTTGGATGTGTCTCCCATCTGCCTTTTATTTTAAGGGTTTCGCCCGGGCTGACAGCCGGCATGAACCCTGTAACGGTTACAGACGTTTGATCTTTGTCTGTCTTTAATCGCGCAACAGTATAATGGTTTTCTTCATTATAGTAGGTAATTCTTTCAAGATGTCCTTGGAGAGTGATCATAAGAAGTGGCTGCTTATCCAGTTTGCAGCATCATAGAGATCAAGAGCTGTATAATCGGGTGAAATTTTCTTTTCCGACAGGAGCCTTTCAGTATTTAAAAAGTTTTCGCTCTTTACCAGAACACTCGACCCGCAACCTGCCCTGCGCGCACACTCAATATCCTTTGCATTATCTCCGACCATTGTTGAAGCTGTAAGATCGATTTGGTATTTTTTTTGCGCCTGGTATATCAACCCTGGTTCAGGTTTGCGGCAATTACATCTTTCTTCAGGAGTATGCGGGCAAAAAAAAATGTCCTTTATCTCGCCGCCCCCTGATTTAATCGCTTTTTTCATCAAGGCATGAATATGCTCAAGTTTCTGCTTTGATATCATGTTGCGATTTATTGCAGACTGGTTTGTAATAATTATCGTGGCAAATCCATTTGAATTTAAAAGCTTTATTGCTTCAATGCTTCCGGGAAGAAACTCAAATTCCTCCCAGCTTTTTATGTAGTCCGGCAAATCTCTGTTTATAACACCGTCTCTGTCAAGAAAAACAACTTTTTGCTTCATTACTTTGCTCTGCCTGCTACTCTGAGACCTTTGCAAAACACCCCCTTTTGCCCGACTTCGGCGTCAGGCTCAAATTTTAAGCCTCGAAATACTCAATGTATTCCTACGGTTAAAATTTTAGCTTTCCTTGAACTCGAACAAAATTGAGCATTTTGCAAAGGTCTCAAAAAAAGGAGATTTTTGCGTCTCATTATTAATCATTACCAGAATTTTCCTATG
>JABMRH010000126.1 GCA_013202725.1 Desulfobacteraceae bacterium | reverse complement strand
TCTCCATGCTGTCGAAATGACATATTCGACGAATCCGACTTTTTACGAGACCATCAATAAAATAATAAGAAAGGCATAAAATCAATGAAAAAAGACAAAATTCTTTTAGATCATGGAAGCGGAGGGAAAATATCGCATAGCCTGACTGCCGACCTTATGCTTCCAATATTTGACAATCCAATACTTTCCAGGCTTGATGACGGCGCAATATTTGATCTTGAAGGAAAGCGGCTTGCATTTTCCACGGACACATACGTTGTTGATCCAATTTTTTTTCCTGGCGGCAATATCGGAGATCTGGCAATAAACGGAACGGTAAACGACATTGCCATGTGTGGCGCAACCCCTGTTTATCTTAGCGCCGGGCTGATAATTGAAGAGGGTTTTTCCATCGCAGATCTTAAGATAATACTTAAAAAAATGGCCTCTGCCGCGGCAAAAGCCGATGTAAAGGTTGTAACCGGAGATACCAAGGTGGTCCCAAAAGGAGCTGCGGACAAGATTTTTATAAACACTTCAGGGATCGGAACGATAAATGAACATGTTAACATCGCCAGTAACAGGGCATGTCCAGGGGATAAGATTATTCTGAGTGGAAGTATAGCGGAACACGGCATTACGGTTTTAACCCAGAGAGAGGGGATGAACTTTGCCTCCTCGCTTACAAGCGATACCGCTCCATTAAATAATATGGTTGGATTGATGTTGTCTGCAAGCAATAATGTTCATGTGCTGCGTGATCCTACCCGCGGAGGCGTCGGAACCGCACTCAATGAAATTGCCTTGAGTTCAAAGGTAGGTATAAGGATATACGAAGATAAGATACCGGTTAAGGATGAGGCCGCGGGAATTTGTGAGCTTCTGGGTTTTGATCCTCTTTATATAGCCAATGAAGGGAAGCTCCTTGCTTTTGTGGGCCCGGATGATGCGGAAATAGTACTGTCAGCTATGAAGGAGGATGAATTCGGCAGGGATTCATGTATCATCGGCGAGGTGATTTCCGATTCGCCAGGTAAAGTATTTATGCAAACCCGCATTGGCGGCAGCAGAATTGTTGATATGTTGACGGGTGAACAGTTGCCTCGAATCTGTTAAAAGAAATTTTATTATTATGAAAATAGCCCTGCAATCAATCCTTCTGATTATCTGGCTGATTATCTGGTTCTTGTGGCCTGCCGGCTATGGGGTGGCGCAAGAAACGCTTATTTCAGGAAAAACAATGGGCACAACCTATCATGTAAAGGTTGTAACCGGATATTCTACGAAACCAAAACAGCTTAAAGAAAGAATTGACATCCGGCTTAAAGAGATAAACCAGAGCATGTCCACATTTATAAAGGACAGCGAAATCAGCAGGTTTAATAGATTAAGTCTCGTGGGTGAAAGATTTTATTCTTCGGATGATTTTCTGAGTGTCATGATTGTTGCTAAAAATCTTTATAAACTGTCAAACGGCGCATGGGACGGCACTATAATGCCCCTTGTTAATCTGTGGGGCTTTGGCAGCAAGGAAAAAAAAAGAAATATTCCGAAAAAGAAAGAGGTAGACAGGCTTTTACCCGAGATTTGTTTCGAGCATATTGAGATTCTTGAAAACAGATATCTTGTTAAAAGAAAGGTTCCAATATCTGTTGATCTTGCATCCATAGCAAAAGGGTACGCTGTTGATCAAATTGCGGGACTAATTAAAACAAGCGGGATACAAGACTTTATCGTGGAGGTCGGTGGCGAGGTATATGCTTCGGGCTTCAGGGAAGATGGCAAGCCTTGGAGGGTCGGGATCAACAGGCCTTATAAAGATGCCCCTTTTGATCAGGCGCATAAGATTGTGGCTTTACATAACAGGGCTCTTGCAACGAGCGGTGATTACAGAAATTTTTTTGAAATATACGGCAAAAGCTATTCACATATATTTAATCCAAAAACAGGCTATCCTGTTTCCAAGAGTGTCGCAGGCGCTTCAGTTCTTGCGGATAGATGCGCATTTGCAGATGGTCTTGCAACTGCGCTTATGGTTATGGGCGTTGAAAAAGGGCTCCGGCTCGTTAATACTATAGATGGAGTTGAATGTCTGATGGTTGTACGGGAGAAAGACGGATCATTGACTGATCATTGTTCGCAGGGATTTGTGTTGACAACAAAATAATGCTACTATAAATTTTTCTATTTTAAGAATGATGCAATCGTAAAAAGTACGATTTGTTCGCTCCATGAGCATTTTTGGGATTCAGATTAATCCTGACTAAATTGCAAGAACTCGGCCTAATGGCCTCAAACAGCTTGCAATTTTTAACGCCAGTTTCAATCTGAATCTTTTTCCAAAACTGCTCAATCTTGCTCACAAATAACTTTTTACGATTGCATCAAGAACAGATAAAAAAGGCAATATTTTTCACCACGGAGCACGCAGAGATCACAGAGAAAACCCTTCTTTTTTATATAGAAAATCTCTCTGTGTTCTGTGATCTCTGTGGTAAAAGTTTTTTTGCATAAATTTAAACTATGACTAAAAAAGAAAGGATATAGGAAAGTGAACATTGTTGTGTTGTTAAAACAGGTACCGTCGACAGAATCGTTTATAGAGATTGCCGATGACGGGGTGTCAATAAAGACCGATAATGTCAAGATGGTCATCAATCCCTATGACGAATTTGCAGTGGAAGAGGCTATCCGGCTAAAGGAAGCCCACGGAGGTTCTGTTACAATTCTTTCCGTGGGACGTGAAAAAACAACAGAGTCAATAAGAACCGCCCTGGCAATGGGAGCGGACAGCGGTGTGCTGATACAGGATTCTGCGGCAGAAGGATGTGACAGCCTTGGCATAGCGCGTATTTTGGCCGCAGCTCTAAAGGACATTCCCTTTGACCTGATCATAGCCGGCCAGAGAGCTGTTGATGATGATAATTTTCAGGTTGGTGTAGCAGTTGCTGAATATTTAAAGATTCCACATGTTTCTATGGTAATAAAGGAGGAGATCACTGACGGGAAAATAAGGTGTCACCGTACAGTCGAAGGAGGGACGGTAATACTTGAGACTTCGTTGCCGGCCCTTTTTACCACGCAGCGCGGGCTAAACGAGCCTCGCTATGCTTCTCTTCCGGGCATCATGAAAGCAAAAAAGAAGCCTCTTGACATCAAAACCCTTGCAGATATCGGATTAGATGCTGAAAAGGCGGGCAAACCGATGACTAAGATAATGGCAGTGAAATATCCTCCGGAAAGGGAGGGGGGCACGATTATTGATGGAGACTCCGCTCAGGCAAAGGCCGCAGCCCTTGTCAGAGTTTTGCATGAAAAGGCGAAGGTCATTTAATGCCAATGTATAATAACGGACTTCAACTACTTAACCATTTTCCCACTCGACAACTTGACAACTCGACAACTCGACCATTTTTTATATGAGGAGAGAATTATGTCACAGCAATGTGTACTCGCAATAGCAGAACAGTCAGACGCTGCTTTTCGAAAAATTACTTACGAAGTTTTAAGTGAAGGCAGGCGTATTGCAAACAGCCTTGGCTGCCCCCTTACAGCCGTTGTTTTGGGAGCTGGTGAAGATATTTCAAAAGAGCTCGGGGAATATGGGGCGGACAGAATACTGGTAGCCGACAACCAGGCTCTTCGTGAATATGTAAATGATGCCTATACCAATGTGATTGCCGATATTATTGATAAAGAAAACCCTTGTGTTGTGATCTTGGGCGCATCAACGCAGGGGAAGGAATTGTCGGCGCGCATTGCAGCGCGAATAAATGCGCCTCTGGCCATGGATTGTGTGGCTGTTCAAGTTGAGAACGGCAATCTTGTAATAACCCGTCCAATGTACGGCGGTAAAATCTTAGCTGATGTGGCTCTTGACGGGAATCCTCAGATAGCGGCGATTCGGCCGAATTCTATGAGTATTGTAAAGACAGCAGGGGCCGGATCGGTTGAAAAACTTGAGGTGGATCTCGGAAAGACCGATTTAACCTTTGTCGAAAAGAATCTGGAAACCGGCAAGGTTGAACTTACAGAAGCTGATGTGATTATTTCAGGCGGCAGGGGCATGGGCGGCAGTGATTTTTCTGTTATTGAAGAGCTTGCCGACCTGCTCAAAGGCGCTGTGGGCGCATCAAGATCAGCGGTTGATGAGGGATGGCGCCCTGTTTCAGATCAGGTCGGGCAGACCGGAAAGGTTGTTTCTCCAAACCTGTATGTAGCCTGCGGAATATCCGGAGCCATTCAGCACCTTGCAGGCATGTCGTCATCCAGGGTTATTGCGGCCATAAACAAGGACCCTGATGCGCCGATATTTTCTAAGGCAGATTATGGAATCGTAGGCGATCTTTTTGAGATTGTGCCTTTAGTTATAGATGAAACAAAAAAAATAAAAGCATAGATAACTACTTAGCCACTAAGACACCAAGGCACAAAAAAGGGATATTATTAATAAATTGAGGAATTGCGAATTGAGGAATTGAGGAATTAAAAGTGACAACATCCTTCAATTCTTAAATTCCTAAATTCCCAAATTATGAATTGCAAGAGAATTATATTATAATCTTTGTGTCTTTGTGCCTTGGTGGCTATCTTAAAATCGGATAATTAGTCTCATCGAACATATGAAACTGCATTTAGTGAGTTTGGGCTGTGTAAGAAATCTTGTTGACAGCGAAGTAATGTTGGGCCTGCTTGCAAAGGCCGGCTGGTCAACTACGCAGGACCCTGAAAAAGCCGATATAATAATTGTCAATACCTGCAGTTTTATCGAGCTCGCAATTAATG
>JABMRH010000125.1 GCA_013202725.1 Desulfobacteraceae bacterium | reverse complement strand
TCACACTCTTTTGATCCGCACCAACATGATGATGCAAATCCACCGTGAATTTCGGGTTTTTCACTATTTTCGGGTGTAAAAAATTCAATGAACGTTTTTTTGTCTTCGATTGTCACACTATGCTCTTTTCTAAACAACAGGGCGCGTTCAAAAAGGGATTCCTGTATTGCGGCAAGTATATCTGTTGCTTGATTGATAAAATCATCTCTTTTAAATAATTTTTTATCCTTGTGAGACCTGTCACGCCTTCCAACAAATACGGAATTATTATCAATATCTCTGGGCCCTATTTCAACCCGGACAGGAATACCTTTTTTAATCCAGTCCCATCCTCTTGCGCCGCCGATTTCGCGATCGTCGATTTCAACTTCCAGACTGCGGCCGCAGAAGAATTTATCTTTAAGCTCCCTTGCAAGGCTTTCAGTAAACTCCATTACCCTTGGTCTGTCATCAGCCTTTCTTATAATTGGCAGCAGAACAACGTGTGAAGATGCGATTTTAGGAGGAAGCACAAGGCCGTCATCATCACTGTGTGTCATTATAAGACCCCCTATAAGACGCGTAGATGTCCCCCATGAGGTTGTCCATGCATATTCCTCTTTTTCTTCGGCAGACTGAAATCTGATGTTGGATGCTCTGGCAAAATTCTGCCCTAAAAAATGTGACGTGCCGGCCTGCAAAGCCTTTCTATCCTGCATCATGGCTTCGATGCAAAAAGTATCAACAGCTCCTGGAAATCTTTCCGACTCGGACTTTTTCCCTCTCATTACAGGCATAGCCAGGTATTGTTCGACAAACTGTGCGTAAACATCAAGCATCATGTGAGTCCGTTCAATGGCCTCTTCTTTTGCAGCATGGGCTGTATGCCCTTCCTGCCACAGGAATTCACTGGTTCTCAAAAATATCCGGGGCCTCATTTCCCACCTGACAACATTTGCCCACTGGTTGATGAGTATCGGAAGATCACGATAACTGGCAATCCACCTTGAAAATGCATCTCCGATAATTGTTTCGGAAGTCGGCCGCACTATCAAAGGTTCATTGAGCGGACCTGCAGGCACCAGGCTGCCGTTTGGGCCTTTTTCAAGTCTGTGATGCGATACAACTGCGCATTCCTTTGCAAACCCCTCAACATGCTCGGCCTCTTTTTCAAGAAAAGAAAGCGGAATAAATAGCGGGAAATATGCATTTTTCACCCCTGTTGCCTTAAACATTTCATTAAGGATGCGCATGATATTTTCCCAAATACCATATCCCCACGGCTTTATTACCATGCAGCCTCTTACAGGTGAATTCTCAGCCATATCCGAGGCCCTGACCACCTGCTGGTACCATTCCGGATAATCTTCAGCACGCGTCGGACTTATTGCGGTTTTAACATGTTTTGCCATATTGATCCTTTCTGTCCATCTGCTCAAGCTCTTTCAGTAAAACATCAACGAGTTTTTCCTGAGAAAACTTTTTTATTACCTTCCCCTTTTTGAAAAGTACCCCGGCGCCGTCAGCGCCCGCAATTCCGATATCCGCTTCCCTTGCTTCTCCCGGGCCGTTTACAATGCATCCCATTATGGCTATCTTAACCGGCAGAGGATTTGATATAAGGGCTTTTTCAACCTGTTCAACAATATTAAACAGATCGATGTTGCAACGGCCGCAGGTCGGACACGATATTATATCAGGCCCATGCCGGCGAATATCAAGAGCCTTCAGAATTTCATAGCCCACACGAACCTCTTCGACAGGATCTCTTGTCAAGGAAACACGGATCGTATCACCTATCCCTTCAGCTAAAAGCATCCCTATACCGAGCGATGATTTAACTATTCCCGGATAAAGAGGGCCGGCCTCTGTTATACCCACATGAAGAGGAAAATCGGTTTTTGATGAAAGCAGCCTGTAAGCCTCAACACTGCGGAGCACATCCGATGCTTTTATAGATAATTTTATATCATAAAAGCCATATGATGTTAATAATTCTATATTACGGGTGGCGCTTTCAACCATGCCCTCAGCAGTAACGCCTTTATATTTTTTCAAAATATCTTTTTCAATAGAGCCGGAATTAACTCCTATTCTGATTGGAATATTAAATTCTTTTGCGCAGTCAACAACCGCTTTTATTTTTTTGGCTCCTCCTATATTGCCTGGATTTAACCTCAAGCCATCAGCTCCGGCCACAGCCGAGGCAATTGCCAGGCGGTAGTCAAAATGGATATCTGCTATAAGAGGGATCGATATTTTATCCTTTATTGCAGAAATTGCCTCAGCCGCCTCCATATCCGGCACAGCCACCCGGACAATCTCACACCCGGCTTCTTCCAAACGTTTTATTTGTAAAACCGTGGCCGCGACATCCTGAGTAAAAGTATTAGTCATGGACTGAACAGCAATCGGAGCCATTCCACCGACTTTTACTTTCCCGACCATGATCCGACGTGTTTTTTTACGTTTTATTTTCATAATTAAAAATATTAACAAAGGCTTTAATTTTGTTCAAGCAAATAGAAGCTCTATGCTTTATAATTGTGTTTTTAATTTAATTGCTGTATAAAACCGCCAGCTCAACATCAAGCCATATTAACAAAAGGGATAAAATAATGATCGATCAGAAGAACAATCAATTTGCGGCAAAACATCAAAACAAAGCACAAATAAATACTATTATTAAAAATGAAATTTTAAAACAGAATAAAGACGGCAAGCTCCCATGTCTTGTTGCATTTCGGATCGCAGATAGCCTGCAGGTTGCAGCCGCTGAAGTGGGAAAGACTGTCGATCTTCTAAATTTCAGGCTGACTAAATGCCAGATCGGCCTGTTTGGTTATAAACCTCAAAAAAAAATCATTAAAGCTAAAGAGCCCGAAGACCGGAACTTAAAAAAAGCAATCCGTGAAAGGCTGGTTGAAGAAAGACAGCCCTGCATAAGTGCATGGG
>JABMRH010000124.1 GCA_013202725.1 Desulfobacteraceae bacterium | reverse complement strand
TTTCCTACCTCCTCAAGTATATCTCAAACTTTTCAAAATCCACATCCATCATAAAGCGAGACCTTTGAAAAATGTTCAATTTTGTTCAAGTTCAAGGAAGGCGAAAATTTTAACCGGAGGAATATGTTGAATATTTCGAGGATTAAAATTTGAGCCTGACACAGAAATTGAGCAAAAGGGGGCGTTTTGCAAAGGTCTCAATCCTTGTTAATGAACAGGATGCCGGCAAGCGGCTTGATATGGTTGTTGCATCCTGCATTTCCGATTGTTCACGCTCACTTTCTGCAAGTTTGATCCGCAATGGAAAGATACTTGTTCGTGGAGCGCTAAAAAAGCCGGGATACCATGTAAGGAAAGGTGATGGAATATGCGGTCTTATTCCATCTCCCGAACCGGTTTTGTTTGAACCCGAACCTGTTGAGATCGATATTATATACGAAGATGAGCATCTTATAGTGATTAACAAGCAGCCCGGACTCGTTGTTCATCCAGCGCCCGGCCACTATAGAGGAACTCTGGTAAATGGACTTCTTTATCATTGCCCTGGCCTTAAAGAGATAGGAGGAAAACTAAGGCATGGAATTGTACACAGGCTTGACAAGAATACATCAGGAGCGCTGGTTGTCGCAAAAAACGAGGTGGCTCATAATAATCTGGCATTGCAATTTAAATCAAGAAAGATTAAAAAAAGGTACCTGGCAATTGTTCACGGCAAAATAGAATCTGATTCAGGCTCAATTTCACTTCCAATCGGCAGGCATCCCATTGATAGAAAGAAGATGTCAACAATAAGTCGAAAAACGCGTTCCGCCGAGACATCATGGAAGGTCATGGAGCGTTTTTGTGAGGCAACATTGCTTGAGATTAATTTAAAAACAGGCCGCACACACCAGATTCGCGTGCATTGCAGTGCAATCAACCATCCTGTTTTGGGCGATTCCGTTTATTGTGGTCGCAAGATATTGAAAAAACTGCTTCCTTGTGTGGCTATATCTGATATTATAAAAGTTGTGCCAAGACAAATGCTTCATGCATGGCAAATTGAATTCACTCATCCTGTTACAAAAATCAGTATGTCCTTTAAAGCGCCTGTTCCGCAAGATATGAATGACTTAATAAAAGCGTTGAGATCCGAAAATTAATACTTTTCTCTGTGGTCTCTGTGTGCTCCGTGGTGAAAACGAGCTGTTATTTTTTCTTACAGACCCCGCATATAGTGCACGATTCAACCTTGCATGGTTCAGACATTTTACCTTGCAGCGCTCTTTTGTACTCCCTCTTGAGATATGTTTTCCTGATTCCATGATCAATAAAATCCCATGGAAGCAATTCATTTAAAGAGCGCTCCCTTAAAGCATAAAAATCATGGTTTAAATCAGTTGATTTTAAAGTTTTAGCCCAGTTGCCGTGGTTATAATGGGCCAGGGATAAAATTTTTGCGACTTTGCGATCTCCTCGTGAAAACATGGCCTGAATGTAGGCCTGACGAGGGATATCCGCATGAACTCTTATGTTGGCAATCTTTTTCAAGCCATCCTTTACCCTCTTTATCTTCTTTTTTAATGTGCGCTCATCATCCATCGCAACCCACTGAAAAGGGGTAACCGGTTTTGGCACAAAGGAATTAAGACTTACGGTTATTTGTCCTATATGTTTCTTTATTCTGCTCGATTTTAGAAACCGTTGTTTGATCTTTACGCATAATTTTATTATCTCTTCAACATCATCCGCTGTTTCGGTCGGAAGTCCTATCATGAAATATAGTTTTAAGTTTGGAATGCCGTTTGAAACAAGGCTTTCTGCGGCATCAAGTATATTTTCTTCAGTAATATGCTTATTGATTATTCTGCGCATCCGTTCAGAACCTGCATCTGGCGCAATAGTTGCGGTTTTGACCTTGCTTTGCCTGAGCGCCGATATCAGTTCAGAGCCCAGCGCATCAGCCCTGAGAGAGCTGAAAGATATTCTGATATCCATTTGTTGAGCAGGTATGCACAAATCTACAATTCCTGGATGATCTGAAACCGCTGCTCCGACAAGACCGATCCTGTCTGTAAGAAAAGCTCCATGCTCAAAACATTTTTTTAGAAGAGAAAGGGATCTGAATCGTGGAGGTCTGTAAATATATCCAGCGGCGCAAAAGCGGCATCCATGCGGACAGCCTCTGCTTACCTCGATTAAAAATGTTCGCTGAAATGTTGTATGTGGAGTCAAAATAGCGCTGCAGGTGGGGATATGGGAAATGTCTTCAATAAAAATGCGCTTGATTTTATCCGGCACATCACATGTTGGCTCAAAAGAGCAAATAGTTCCATACATATTGTATGTAGTTTTGTAAAAACAAGGAACATATACTCCTGGAACGTTTACGGCAAGATCTTTCAGATGCGACTTTTTGTCTGTCTTCAGCAGTTCCGGCAGAAAAACTTCAAAAAATCGAGGAAGCATTGTCTCTGCTTCCCCAATCAAAAAACAATCTATAAAAGGGGCGATAGGTTCAGGGTTTAAAAAGCATGCAACCCCTCCAGCTATAATAAGTGGATGATCATTCTTTCTGTCGCTGGATTGAAGGGGGATCCCAGCTCTTTCGAGAATTGCCGGAAGATTTAAGTAGTCATTTTCAAAGGAAAGAGAAAAGGCTATTATGTCGAAATCTGAAATGGGCCTTCCCGACTCTATTGTAGTTATGCGATCTGTTGCGCACCCGTTTTCCTCCGGCAGGAAAGACCTTTCGCATAACACATGATCTATTTGGTTGAGCAAATGATATACTGCCTGAAAACCGAGGTTAGACATTCCAACATAATACTTGTTGGGATATACAAGCGCTACCCTGATGCGCCCTTTCCAATCTTTTCGTATTGTGCCGATCTCTGATTCAGCAAATCCATGATGTGATTTGTCGGTTTTCCATACCATCTTCTTAATGCTGTGTTTTTTCTTAGCTTTGTTAATCAGCCTTTTTCCTTAAAAAGGTGGGAACATCAAGATCATTGTTGTCAATTACTATCCCCTTATACCCTCTGTATGTGGCACCGGCAGATTCACCAACCGCCTCTTTCTGTCTTATAAATGTCGGCTCATCATAGTCTACGACATTTTGCAAGTCAGCAGGGGTTATATCCCTGACCTTGCCTCTCAGACTATGGTCCAAACTATTTTTCCGCGTTGATGATCTGGAATCATCACCTATTCCCGTCGCAATTACGGTTACGCTCATCTCATCATCAAGACTGTCATCAATAACCGCACCCCATATAATTTCCGCATCTTCACCAACTTCACTATATATCCGTTCAGAAGCTTCCGACATCTCTTCCATTGTCAAATCACTTGGGCATGTTATATTCATTAATACACCCTTGGCGCCGGCAATGGAAATATCTTCCAGCAGTGGATGAGATATTGCCCGTTCAGCAGCTTCGATTGCGCGGTTTTCACCACTTGCAACGCCAATACCCATGATGGCCAGACCCGCCTTTGACATAATTGTTCTTATATCGGCAAAGTCAAGATTTACCAGGCCGGGCATCATGATAAGATCGGTAATCCCCTTGACTGAATGAAGCAACACTTCATCTGCTTTCTTAAACATTTCAATCATCTTTGCGTTTTTGGATGCCAGGCCTCTTAGCCTGTCATTGGGTATTGTAATCACGGTATCGGCAACATCCTTTAATACTTCAATCCCTTCTTCCGCCTGCCTGGCTCTTTTTTTTCCTTCAAATGAAAAAGGTTTTGACACAACCGCAACCGTCAGCGCCGCAATATCTTTACAAATCTCAGCAATAACGGGCACAGCGCCGGTGCCGGTTCCACCTCCAAATCCTGCGGTAATAAATACCATATGGCTGTCTGCAAGGGCTTTTCTTATTGCATCTGCACTTTCCAGAGCAGCCCCTTTGCCTACCTGAGGATTAGCGCCGGCGCCAAGGCCCTCTGTAATTTTTTTTCCTATCTGGATCTTGGTCGACGCCTTTGAGATCTCAAGAGCCTGGGAATCTGTATTGACCGCTATGAATTTTACCCCCTGGAGCCCGGAATCAATCATGTTGTTGATTGCATTTCCTCCGGCCCCTCCTACGCCAATGACCTTGATCTTTGCAGATTTATCATTTTCCACAAATGTAAACATAATGCCCCCTCCCTATAAGTTATTATTTATGGTTCTTCTCCCGATTATCTGAACTTATAAAACCCCAAATTCCAATCATCAAATTACAAATAAATCCCACGCGCAGCGCACTCGCCGTGCTTGCGCCCGTCGCAGCAGGGGCGCTTGCGCCGCGTGAATTTCAATATTCAATGACCCAAAAAGCTTCGCTTTACATTTAGCTATCGGCCATTGGCTAAAGGTAGCCAAAGGCTCCCTCATTTACGGGTTTGGGATTTTGAATTTTGGTCATTGTAATTTATTTGATATTTGTGATTTTTTATTTAGAATTTGCAATCAGCTGAGATCCCCGACCTCTCCCTAAT
>JABMRH010000123.1 GCA_013202725.1 Desulfobacteraceae bacterium | reverse complement strand
TATGGCTGCAGATCTTCAGGAATTTCCATTACCTCAATCAAAATCTCACTGAAAAATTTAACGTGCATTCCAAGCTTGTAAGTAGCAACAATATCCTCAACACCACTATGGCAGTTGTGGCAAGGCGTTACAATAGTATGAGCACCGGTTCTTTTAAAATTCTCTGACTGCAATTTAGCGCTCTGGACCCGAATTTTCTTCCATGGCGGGCCGCAGTTAATGGTCCCTCCGCCTGCATTGCAGCAAAACGCATGCCTGTCATTTGGGATAAGATCTACAAAATTTTCACACACCGCGCTCATAATATATTGCAGTTTTGAGCCCAATCCCGCGTTTCTTATAACGTTGCACGGGTACTGCGAAGTAATAGGGCCTTCGGCTTTTTTTGCTATCTTTATTCGGCCGCTTTTTATCAGGTCATAATAAAATGCTATGGCATGAACTATCGGTATGGGTGGCTTCATCCATCCCATCCAGGTTGGGCCGTCATATTCAGCCCCCCTGAAGGCATGGCCGCATTCACCCATTACAATTTTCTTTACCTTGAGCCTTTGAGCTGTTTCATGATGAAGCCTTTCCACTCTGGCCATGACCTCAAAGTCCCCTGAATACATAGCCATATTACTGTTATCCCATCCGGCAGTTGCAGGCATTGTCCAGTCAAGCCCCGCAACCTTCATGATCACCGTGATATTGCCAAGAAGCTGGGCTAAAAATTTTGGCTCAGGACCAATAACTGAATACATTATCTCAGCGCCTTCTTTTTCAAGTGGCAAACGAGCGCTTGGCACATATCCCTGTGCTTCTTCTTCCTGCCACTGGAGTGTGTCTATCCATTCATCCGGTTTTACCCACATCTGGTTCATGGTTGCCGCGTGGCTGTGAACCGTATCCTGCAGGTAAAGAGGCACCATTCCAAGCTTTGCGCATATCCGACGAACCACAAGTATCATATACGCAATATCTATTCCAAACGGGCAGTACATGCCGCAGCGCCGGCAAGCATTACATTCTGTATGGGCGATTTGAGAGCATCTTTTGATAAATGCGGCGTCAACCTTTCCTTTCTCTTTCAACATTACCCAAAGGGTATCTTTTATCTTTGTAACTGGAGCAAAACTTACATCCCGGTCGTTAGAAAGGAACCAATGACATGCCTCAGCACAAAGTCCGCAGTGTATGCAGGTGTTAACGTAGGTCCACAAACGACCGCCGGTTTCTTTATCTATAACTTCATTGATAACTTTTTCTATCTCTTCCTCGGTAAGTCTTGCTTCACACTGATCCATGGCATCATCCACTACCGGGTCTCTTTTGGCAATTGTGGGTCTCATAATATTCTCCTTAACATCGTTTTGCTGTTAAAATTCTTACCAATCCTTTGAATTCTTTACATGACCTTGCTCACTCCCGAAATATGCTCTTGTAAAAACAAAAAAGAGCATGTGGCTTAGCCTTGTAAAAGGGATGGCTATCAGCATGGTCTCACCTGCAAGGATGTGAATTATCAGTATGGTTTTATAGGCAAATAATTGATGGTATGCAATGAAGCCGGTTATAAAGGGAAGAGCGGTAATTGCCAGCAGAAGATAATCCGAGGCATCTGTGACATTTTTTACCACCGGGTCTGTTAATCTTCTATATAAGTAAAAAACACACCCGGCAATGACTATGATCGTCATCCAGTCGGCTACCCCTTCCGGCAGGCTCCACCAGCTTATATTCCATGATTCATCCCATAAAATTACATGCGCCAAAAGAAAAATGGGTGTAAATATCAGGCAGATATGAAAAGCAAAAGAGACTATAGTAAAAATTGGTCGTTTTCTCATAGATTGGTTATTAAAGGGTATTACCCAGTGCACAAGAGAGGCTAAACTGTGTTCCAGGGACATATGCGGGAACACAACCTTCTCTTTTTTAGAGCCAGACAACATGTAGTATATTCTATACAGGCTCCCGCCGATAAAAATTATAAAGGCTATCCATACCAGCGGCCCGCTAACAAATTCATACATTTGCTTTCCCCCCTTTGAAAATATTATTCAAAACTTGATTTTATATGTCGCTTAACAGAACTACTTTGCGATAATATTTACCGGCTTCGACTCCGCATATCATCACCTTGGTTCCATCAGGCGACACAACAGGATTCCAGAGGGCTTCATATTCTTTACCCTTGACTTTGCCGTTAACCGCGACACCATACTTGCCGTTTTTTTCTACTTTGTATATTACCTTGTCGCCATTGGGGCTGAAGGCAGGCGGCCAGATATTCTCATACCCATCTCCAAGTACGGTCCCGTCAACAACGAGAAGCCAGTTGCCGCTGTCTTTTGCTATAACTGCGACCTTTCTGTTGTCCGGGCTGAAATCTGGTTTTAAGATACATTCATTGAATGTTTTTGACCAGGGCTGGCCATCGACAGCAACCGTCCATTTGGCAAAAGACGGCGCGACTGCTGCCGCAATTTTACTGCCATCAGGGCTATATGTTGGATACAGGACATTGGTAAAACCTCTGTCCCAGACAATCCTGCCGTTTGTCGCCAGGAACCACTGGCCTCCCTGCCTTACCGGCGCAGTAATTTCATCGCTTTTGCCTGGATGAAACACCGGCTCCCATGTGCAACCGAATTTTTCGTTCCACGGATTTTCATCAACAACAATGCCATATTCACAAATACTATTCCTGTATTCAGCGGCAAATCTCTGGCCGTCATTGCTGATTGCCAAGCCGTAAACATCAACATAATTATCTTTCCACGGTTTTCCGTTTACGACCACCGACCAGGAGCCTTTCGTAAATGCATTAACATCAGCCTCCGCAACAGCAACGGTTTGAGCTATTACAGCCGATGTTTTACCATCCGGGCTTATTACATGACTTGCTATGCTCTTAAGCTTAACAGGGCATTCCCATGTCTTTTCATCTACCGTTATCGCGTAAACGCCATCCTGTTTAGTGGTCGCGGCTATAACCTTGCCGTCAGCGCTGAACTTTGTATCCCAGATATACTCATACATCTCTTCCCATGTTTTTCCATCCACGGCCATCGTCCATTCCTGGTCCTTTGTTATAAGAGCGGTCAAGCGGCCGTCCGGGCTGAACCTGGAATACCAGATCTTTTCAAAGGGTTCTTCCCCCCACGTCGCATTATTGACAGCTATGTTGAATTCGCCTTCCCCCACCTTAACAATAGAGGCTATCTTTCCACCATCAGGACTGGTATAAGGCTCCCAGACATCTTCAAATTGGCTTTTCCATTTTGTTGTATCGGCAACCAGTTTTTCTTTGCACTCCCAGTCCCAGCTTTCCGAGTTAACCATTCCCCCACCTCCTTATTTTCTTCCTGTTGGAAGTCACATAGATTTACCGCTGATAAATCTATGTTTTATATAATTAACACATTAATTATCCCTACAACGACACTTGTCATTCCGACCGAAGGGAGGAATCTTTAACCACTTGTTTTATAATAAGATTTCTCGTCGCTTCGCT
>JABMRH010000122.1 GCA_013202725.1 Desulfobacteraceae bacterium | reverse complement strand
CGCTCGCTAACCCCGCAGCAAGCTGCGAGGAATGCGCTCGCTGTTGCAGTTCAAGTTGGTTAGACTGTAGGCTAAAGACTGTTAGTTTTTGCGCTCTGAGCTTCGGTATGATCATGCATGATTCTCTCCTACAGCCTATTTACCTGAGCAGTTACGTTTATCCGCTGGAGATGGAATTTCTATATAGAGATACTGTAGGCAAAGCTTTAGCTCTGCATTGTAGAATAAATACGCAATCGTAATTAAGAATACGTGTACTTAAGTTATGCAAATATATTATCAGGCTTATAAGGATGGGTCCCTTCAATCACTTCCACACCTGCTTTTGCCTTTATTTTTTTAACGATTGCTTCCTTGTAAGGGCAGTGATCCAGTATGCAGGGACCGATATGAACCTTTGTAACATTCTCATTCATCGGTTTATTCCAGAGTTTAATCTGGGCAAGGCGCGTTACAATTGCAGGCCCCGGGCAGTCACCGCAGCCTAAAATTCCGATAAGCTCAGCATCCTGATCTTTATAACGGCTAAACTCGCCATCTCTTCTATTAAATCCGACCATACACCTGGAACATCCGATACAAACATCGTCCATGGCTCTTTTGCAACCAACGATTAATATCTTTTCCATTTTTTTACCCCCTTGCATATTAATGGTCGCAGACGTTATCACCGGTTATCATAGTTTTGTCGAGATAACTCTTTACAAGCGCTTCAGGCTCCAGAGAAGGCGCGCCGGTAATCACGCTAATATTGTTCTGACTGAAAAGGTCAACCGCCCTCTGTCCCATTCCACCGGCAATAATCACATTTGCGCCCATTTCATGAAGCCATTTCGGAAGCACCCCGGGTTCATGAGGTGGAGGAACGAGAATCTCTTTATTCTTGATCTGATTATTCTCAACTTCGATTATTGCAAATTCCTGACAATGCCCAAAATGAGCTGTCAGTTTTCCTTCGGCCAACGGTATTGCAAACTTCATATTAATAATCCTCCTAAAATATTTTTATATAAGTTTAGACATTTTTTCGGCAATATCGGCAAAAGCCTTTGTTACCTGAGAATCTTTATATTTTTCCTGAAAAGAGACACCTGTATCGCCACATGACACAACATTAAGATCAAAAGGAATTTTACCAAGAAAGGTTACTCCCATTGCATCGGCTGTTCTTTCCCCGCCGCCGGTTCCGAACAGATCAATCTTTTCACCGCAATTGGGGCATGTAAAACCGCTCATATTTTCTATAAGACCAAAAATTTTCATTTTTACTGTTTTGCAAAAATTGATTGATTTCCTGATATCTGCAAGAGCCACCTCCTGCGGTGTGGTGACAATAATTGCCTTTGCATCTTTAATTGTCTGAGCAACGGAAAGAGGCTCATCACCTGTTCCTGGAGGAGAATCGATAATCAAAAAATCAAGCTCGCCCCATTCAACATCAGCGATAAACTGTCTGATCGCAGAATGTTTGATCGGACCTCTCCATATTATCGCATCATCCTTATTTAAGGTAAGGGACTCTACCGATACAGCCCCGAGATTTTCAGAATACCTCATTGGGGTAAGCTTCTGGTTCTGATTCAGACCCAGCATCCCTTCAAGCCCGAGCATTCTGGGGACATCAGGACCGTGCAGATCAACATCCATAATCCCAACTTTATAACCTTTGTCGGCAAGGGCTATGGAAAGATTAACAGACACACTTGTCTTGCCAACACCGCCTTTGCCGCTCATAACAATAAGCTTATTTTTTATTTTTTTTAGAGATTCCTCTACCAGAACATCGTGATCAGATTTTACTTTTTCCTTTTTAGCCGCGCTACAGCTTGTTTGACCAATTATCTCCATTATACCTCTCCTGTATTATCGACTATACCCAATGACCTTCTACATTAGCATCCTTGCTGATTTCCAGTTCTCCGTTTTTATATTGTGCAATTGCGTCACTAACCAGCCCCTTGGCGCCGGTTACGATCTTTATGTCGGCGCTTTGCAATACCTGAAATGCTTTTGGGCCGCAACTACCTGTAATCACCACATCCACCTTGTTATCGACAATCGTTTTGCCTGCCTGAATTCCAGCGCCCTGGGGCAGATTAAGATTCTGGCTGTTTTCTACAAGATCATATTTCATGGTTTCAGGATCAACAATAATAAAATATGCTGCTCTTCCAAAGCGCGGATCCACGTCTGATGATAAATCTTTTCCTGTTGATGTAATCGCAACTTTCATAATTATTCAATACCTCCGTATAAGTTTTGTGATCTCTGTCTGCTATTATTTCTTTTCCCATACACGGAATAATTTTTCATGATTACACGAGGGACAATAATGGGGTCTTCCTGTACCCCGAGGCTCCTCCCATTGTTTATTGCATTTGCAGCACATAAATATTCGCTTCTCCTCATTTATTTTGTAATTGCCGCCCTCGATATTTATTGCCTTCCCATTAATCAGCGCATCTGCAATAATTTTACGGGCCTGCTGAACAATCCTGCCAAATGTAGCTCTGGATACTCCCATACTAGATCCAGCCTCTTCATGAGACATGCCGATAAGATCTGCAAGCCTTATTGATTCACATTCATCAACAGTAAGACAGACCTCTTCCAGCTCGATCATGGGAATGCCCCTTGGTTTAAAATAGCTTACATCAGGATCAAAAGCTACTCTACGATTCTTCCTTGGTCTAACCATATAAACTCCATTATGAGAATATACTCAAAACAAATAGAAAAATAATTACTATCGTTAATATTGTCAATAAATTTTTTAGGATTATTTTAAAAAGAATTGGTAGGATTATGGGGTTGACGAAATAGTTGACATAAAAAAGAAAGGCGCCACAAAAGCGACGCCTAACTACCTGATATTATTGGTCGGGGCGAGAGGATTTGAACCTCCGACTTCCTGCTCCCAAAGCAGGCGCGCTGCCAGGCTGCGCCACGCCCCGATAATGAGACCTTTGCAAAACGCTCGGTTTTCCTATCATGCTTTATTTGTTCGCGCAAGTTATAATTATTAGTTTTTTTCTGATAAAAAATTATCTATTGCCTTGCTTATTGCCTTCGCAAATTCGGACAGGATTCGTGTGTCACACAGCTTTTTCTCTTCGCCAGGGTTGCTTATGTATCCGATTTCAATAAGTATAGCAGGCATATCCGCCCCTGACAGCACTACAAGAGGCGCCCCTTCTATCCTGGTTTCCATATGTTTTATCCTGTCATTAATCTGAGTTTGCATTGATTTAGCCAAAGCTCTGCTTCTCGTTACATGCCTTTTTTGAATATTATCCCAGGTTGTCAGGTCGTTGTCTGAATTATAAGTCTCTGATGTTGCGCCTTTAAAGGTTATGTCAGACCCCGACATTTCTTTAAAATAATATACGGTTATTCCGCTTGCTTTATGAAGAAAACTTCCACCAACATGTATGCTGATGAACAGGTCTGCTCCCCTATGGTTTGCAATGGCAGTCCGGTCCGGTATGCCAAGCAGATAATCATCGTCCCTGGTTAAAGCCGCCCTGTACTTACTCCCAAGTTCGGTTGCAATCATTCTGGCAAGGCTTAGAGTTATTGCCTTTTCAAATGCTCCATCCGCTCCCTGCGCACCTTTATCATGTCCCCCATGCCCTGGGTCTAAAACAACAATCTTCTTTTTGCCGTTAAATAAATTGTTCTCCGCATTTCCATTGGCCGTTATAAAGCATACAGACATTAATAAACAGATTATTAAAGCAAAGAACCGTTTCATCCGATTTGGTGTAATAATATTAAACATAAAAGATAAGCGCATCAATTTTGCCTTGACACATATATGATGAATTCGTAAAAAGTCGAATTCAGCCAGTATGTCATTTCGAGCGCAGGGAGAAAT
>JABMRH010000121.1 GCA_013202725.1 Desulfobacteraceae bacterium | reverse complement strand
TTTAATCATATTCTTAACACTTAACACCTAACACTTAACACCTTTATTGATTTTGCTTAACCAGAAAAAGATAGATATATTTGGGATCGAGATCCTTTTTTGCAACAGCCCCATATTCGCTTTCTATGTCATTAAAAAGATTTTCCAGGGTTTGCCCAAGTCTTTGAGTAATCTCGTATATATTTAGACCGGTTTTTTCTGAAACCCAGTTTAAAAAGGATTCTTTAATCGATTTACTTGTTTTTCGTTGTTTGTCTTTTTCCGATTTTTGAGGAGTAATTAACAAATCATCAAAAAAGGTCTTAAATTCATCAAGAGTAAGCGGCGCAAGCTCCTCGGAAAGTCCAAGATAATGCCTTGCCCATAATGTCAGTATAAGATTTTTATATGTTATCGTCCTTTTCCCGGTAGCTTCAAACTTGATTGCCATCAGGGAGAGAAAATCATCAAAGGCTATAATTTCATTTAATACCTTTTCAGCATCTCTGATATCTTCAATAGAAGAAAACTCCCTGTAAAGAGAAGAAGTTGTTTTATAGTTATCGTAAAACAGCGGTTTTTTAATCAGCAGGCCTCCCAGCACACCGAGCCATTCTTCGTCCCAGAAGCTGAGGGACAGGCCATTTTTTGCAAACCAGCTTTTTGAGCGCCATTTTTCAGCCTTCCACTTAAGCTCAAGGGCAAGAGTGTATCCAGCCTGGAAAATGTGTGAAAGCATATATTTTTGTATTAATGCAGCGCTTTGGTTTGCATCTAACGTTTTGTCTGCTCCGGTTAAACGCTCAAGCCCGATGCTTATATATCCGCAGGCCTTTTTTACCACATTTCTTAATTCATCCCTGCTTTTGATGTTTTTTTGATCAGCCGCTATAATCTGATTAGCCAGACCGGCAAACTCAGCTTGAATTTGCAGCAGAGCACCTTCTGCGTCAATCGTTTGCAGGGCGTCTGTAAAAAGGTTGTGTCCTTGAAGCATACCGGCAGCATATACAGGCACAGGAAGATGTAAATTCGGGTCGGAACCAGCCAAAGTATATTTTTTGCCAGCCTTCTCAATGTCCTGAGGTCTTAACGATTGATAGATGCCTATTGCTTCATCAAACGGCAGAAAGCCTTTTTCCGCAAGTCTGACATTTCGCAGCCTGTAGTCTTCTTCTTCCGATTCAGCAGGAATAACGCTTGAAGACTCAAGCAGAACATTTTGATATGTTATGAGATCATAGGCAGCAAGGCGATGCATAAGATTTTTCAGAAATTTATCGCGTATTTTTTGAAAGTCACCATCTGATTTTTCCTCAAAAGGATAGTCTGTAAATCTTATATAAAAGGTATCGTCAAGCGTGAAAAAGCCTTCGCCTAAATCTGAGGGGTCCTGGTCATGCTCCCTGATTATTACCTCGATATTTTTGAACAAATAGAATTCAATGAATTCTAATTTTTTTCCTAAAAACCATTTGATAAACCGATCAGGGTGGGCTCGAAAGAGCAAATCAAGCCATTTTGTTACAGACCTTATTTCAATTCTATCCTTTTTCCAAACCTCTATATCAAGCATGTATTCCCACTGCTTGTCGGAAGCAAGCGACAACAGGGTAAGAGAATCTTCAAGCCCTATATCATGTACCAGAAAATATAGATCTTCTTCCGGAAATGAATGCACGATGGCAGATGGATTCGGCGCATCCAGAATATAATCCAACGCCTTGTCTGCTGGAAGAGAAAGTATCTCCTTCCTTTGCATAGACAGGCTTTTGGCAGGCTTTATTGGATGTTTATTTTGTGTGTCTTTATTCATATATGTGTATCCCAGCGCGAAAATTTCAGCAAAAGGATCATGCCGGGAATGGCGATCAGGGTGCATGCGATAAAAAAAGCTTCCCAGCCGATATTTTTAGCAAGAAAGCCTGTTGGGGCCGAGGCCAGCACTCTTGGGATTCCCATCAGGCTGCTTAGAAGAGCATATTGTGTGGCGGTAAATCTTTTATTTGTAATACTTGCCATAAATGCGACATAAGCGGCGGTTCCCATGCCGCTGCTCAGATTTTCAAAAGCAATCACGGCTGACAGAGCCGGGACGCTGTAACCGATACGCGCCAGAAGAGCAAACCCCGCCGTTGATATTGCCTGTAGAAAACCAAAATACCAGAGACTGCGCTTGATTCCCAGACGAAGCATGATCGTTCCCCCGATCAGGCTGCCCGCAACCGTGGCCCAGAAACCGAACAGTTTAACGACAGCGCCGATTTCCGTTTTTGAAAATCCTATATCAAGATAAAAAGGTATAGTCATGGCGCTGGCCATGGTGTCGCCGATTTTGTAAAGCAGTATAAATGCCAGTATATACAAAGCCCCATGACGACTGAAATACTCAACCATCGGGTCAAAAACAGCCTCTTTTATTGTTTCAGGAGCTCCGGCGGTTAGCTCAGGTTCATGTGCAAAGATAGTTGTAAGAATACCTGGCAGCATACAGCATGCCATTATTAAATAAACCATTGAAAAGGGGATATGATCGGCCAGGATTAAGCCCCCTCCGGAAGCAAGCAGCATCCCGATCCTGTATCCGTTGATATAAAGAGAGGACCCGAGCCCTAACTCCTCATCAGGAAGGTCCTCTCTTCTATATGCATCCACAACAATATCCTGGGAGGCGCTGAAGAAGGTCACCAGAAAAGCAGCAAAGGCCAACATCCACGGATTTTCTTTTGGATGAGTAAAGCCAAGCCCTGCGATGGCTAATAACAACGCTATTTGAGCTATCAGCAACCATCCTCTGCGGCGGCCCAGAAAGGGGAGGGTAAAACGATCCAGAAAAGGAGCCCAGAGGAATTTCAAGGTATAAGGAAGACCAACCAGGGCCATCATCCCGATTACGGTCAGATCCACCCCTTGTTCTTTCATCCATGCCTGCAATACGGTTATGGTCAAAAGAAGAGGCAGGCCGCAGGAAAAACCCATAAGAAGAGTTACCAGCATACGGCTGCTGCAAATTGTATAAATTATGGATTTTTGCTTTACAGGCTGCACGCTTTTTAATAGCAATCCAGAATGATATCGGTTAATTTTCTTTTGGGCACATGATGAACCCCTTTGCCATCCCTCCAGTACTTGATGTTATTAACGGTACTCAATGGACTATCAGAATCAACAACTTCTACTTTAACCTTTTCTTTGGGCTTTCCGATTGCAAGGACAAGAAGTATTTTATACTCAGGCGGTATGTTCAGAATTTTACGGAGTTTTCTGCGGTTTATCGCTCCGATCATACATCCTGCAAGGCCCTTTTCCCTTGCGCCAAGCAGCATGCTCTGGCTTGCAATTCCATGGTCGCACCAAAAATTTTTGCTGATATCGGTATTGCCGAGAATGATTATATAGGCTGCCGGCCTTTCTCCATCCTTTGGCCCAGGCCATTCTTTGATATATCCCGCCCAGGCAAGGCAGGAAAATATGAGATCATTTTTTTCCGGATTGCTGGAAAGGATATAGTTTAACGGCTGTAAATTTGCCGCAGAAGCCGACAGTCTTGCAAGATTTACCAGTTCCTTTAAAGTCTTTAAAGACACTGCATGGTCCTGGTAAAATCTTCTGCAACTTCTGTTTTTTTTAATCAGGTCTGCAATCATTTTACTCTTCGTTGTTTTAATTGAACAGGCATATTCTGGCGTATCCAGATAAGGACTTTGTCAAATTCATCCCTTAGCTCCCTGAGAGCCTTTCCCCTGTGACTTACAGCGCTCTTTTCCTCCATCGTTAATTCAGCAAATGTCTTTTTAAGCGGCGGGTAGTAAAAAATCGGGTCATATCCAAATCCATTTGAGCCGGCAGGCTCTCCGGCTATCAGGCCTTCGCAGCGGGCTTCATATGTCAGGGCAGCTCCTGTAGGAACAGCAACCGATATTACGCATTCAAAGGCAGCCCTGCGGTCTGTTTTCCCCTTCATTTCGCCAAGCAGCTTATTCCGCCGTTGTTCATCTGTGGCATCTTCTCCGGCATAGCGGGCTGAATGAACTCCCGGAGCGCCTCCAAGAGCCTCGACCAGCAATCCTGAATCATCGGCCAGGGCCGGCAACCCTAAAATTCTTGCCGCAAAGCTTGCTTTTTTGTAAGCATTTTCATCAAATGTATTTCCGTCTTCTTCAACCTCTGGAATAGGGCCAAAATCATCCAGGTTTTTAATATTAATCGGAAAGTGCTTTAAAAGATCTCTAATTTCAGATGTTTTACCTTTGTTTGCTGTAGCAATAACCAGGGTGATTAAATTATCCATCTTTGTTTATCCTGTTCAATCTTTTTCAACCGTGAACCGACAACTGTAAACCGTGAACTGTTACCTTATATTTTATAATTCATGATCAGGCTGTTGTAAAGTCTTTTAGCAAGACCTTCACAAAACACCCCCCGTCTCTTAGCGTCTCAAAATCCGATCCTTTACATGCTTTCTTTTATATGCCATATTATATCCTCCTCAAAGCTGTATTAAACATTATAACACCATATTATAAAGAAAATATATAGCGTTAATATACAGATTTTTTTCTGCTTAATACAATACGTTGGCCATCAATAAAATTGACAACCCTTATCGTTCATGTTATCGTAATACGAAATAATATCGATGGAGGTTGTGACATGCAAACTGTAACTGTATCACCAAAATATCAAGTCGTTATACCAAGGGCAATAAGGGAGGCATTGCATCTTATTAAACTTCAAAAACCAGATTTGAAATGATTGAAATGGATGAAGGGGGAAGGGACCCTTCGGTACAGGCAGTAAGGAAAATCTTCAAAGAAATGGAGACATGTAAGAATGAGATTCTGGGACGGCTGGGCATCTCCCCTTATGACCTTCGCATCAGGAGGTGGCTGGAAAAGGCGCTTGCAATATTCGAGAAGGCATGGGAAGCTGCAAACCAAATGGGCATCTTCCCTCTCAGAGTGGTTTGGGGATCAGGTGCTCCTCGCCCATGAAAAAGGTGCCAAGTTATCCATTGAGTCCTGGGAGTGAAGAGGGGGTCGTGCATGAACAACGGGAAAATGGATGATCCTGCTCCCGGGGGAGAATTGAAAAAATTATAAGGCTAAGGAGGGTATAATCGTCGTGTCTATAAAAGGTCGAGATCTTCTTATTAAATGTCTGGAAGCGCAGGGGGTTCGTTGCATCTTTGGAATGCCCGGAGTGCAGAACCTTCAAATTTACGATGCAATTTTTCGCCGCGGGGAGGGGGTAATAGATCATTATCTCGTGCGTCATGAGTATGCCGCTACCTTGATGGCAGATGGTTTCGCCCGCTCTACGGGTGATGTGGGTGTGGCACTCACGGTGCCCGGGCCGGGTGCCAGCAACGCGGCTACCGGGCTCCTGGAAGCCTTTACCGACTGTGTGCCTGTGCTCCTGATCACGGGACAGAGTCATTCAAAGTATTATGACAAGGATCCGGCGAAACTGTTCCACGGTTTGGATCAAATGTCATTTTTCAAACCGATTACAAAATACTGTGCCATTGCACGAAGCCATAACGAGATTCCGGAAGTTGTGGCCGAGGCCTTTCGTGCGCTTCGTTCAGGCCGCCCCGGGCCCGTGATGCTGGAGTTCCCGGACGACGTCTTGGCTGATTCCGGAAAGGAGAATATTCCATCCCGTGTTGGCCGGACACCGGGTCCAGCTCCTGAGCCCAGCGCCATACACGCTGCCGTAGAGGCCCTCAATCAGGCCAGGATGCCAATGATTTTTGCGGGTTCGGCCGTCATCCACGCAGACGCCCGCGAGGAGCTGCGATTGCTGGCCGAGAAGCTGAACGCTCCGGTGGCAGTGACGAGATGCGCCAAAGGTGCCCTTCGGGAAGACCACCCCCTGGCACTTTCACACTGTAACCGTTTCCTTGCCCGTAAGGCAATGGATCTCGCCGACTGCACCCTTGCCATCGGCCCTCGCTTTACGTCCATGGACACGCGGTATTGGGACTTGAAGCCACCTCATCCCCTCATCCAGATCGATGAGGATCCGCGGGAGATCGGTTTGGAATATCCCAGCGATTTCAGCGTTGTCGGAGACCTGAAAGGAATCCTGAGTGCGTTAATCGAGGAGATTGAACAAAGGGAGAACATTTGGGAACAGCCGCTTCAAGGCCTTCGAAAGGAATTTGCTGCCCAGCCCCCAATACCGTTGCTGTCCGAGATCCGGCAAGTCCTACCCGAAGACGGAATTCTGTCTGTTGATGTCCACTCAATCGGATACGCAACCCTTGACGAATTTCCCGTCTCCGATCCATCCACTTTTCTGTACCCAAACATCAGCGTCTCATTGGGGTACGCTTTTCCTGCGGCCCTCGGTGCGAAGGCTGCTCACCCAGAAAAACCGGTTGTCTGTTTTACGGGGGACGGTGGATTCATGATGGGCTCCCCTGAGCTATCGACAGCGGTGAAATACGCTATGAACGTGGTTACGATCATTGTGAACGACCAGGCACTGAGTGGGATCAAAGGCTCGCAACAGAAGTACTACGAAGGACGAATTATAGATACCGATTTACACAATCCCGACTTTGTTGAATTGGCAAAATCCTTCGGTGCCTATGGAAGGCGTGTCGACAACCTAGCTGACTTTAAATCCATTTTTCAGGAAGCTCTTTCTGTCAACCGACCTTCGTTAATTGAAGTGCCGATGGCCCATCGCCAGCAAGAACTGATCGACGGTACCGACTGGCTGCGCTCGGAGCTGTTGCGTGTGTGAATCAGTGGCCTTGGGGTTCACACTTACGAAAGCAGCAAAGGATAGAACTCTACAGCAATCGGATGACAAGATTTTAATCACAATATCCTCTATCACGGAGTGGTACATTCACCACAATGTCGTGGGGGATCATTATTGACACAGAAGGCCGGATTTCCTATGCTCCGGCGAGAAAAACGGGTCTTTATCACTCGGGAAAATCGGGTCCGGCGGCGTCGGTTGTGGCCAGGAGGAGGCGCCATCCTTACCTTCACCCGGCACCTGGCCCAGGAACGTGGGCCTTACGGAATCAACGTCAATGCCGTGGCACCCGGCGTTGTGCTCAGCGGACCTCGATTGCAGAAGATGTGGGACGAGAGGATGAG
>JABMRH010000120.1 GCA_013202725.1 Desulfobacteraceae bacterium | reverse complement strand
GCGGTTTCTATCCCTTTTCTTGAAACAACCCTTGTTGGTTGAAGCACCAAAAGAGAGTCTTCATCAAGGCCGATTTCCTTTTTTAAATCACGATTATAATCGTCTATTTGGGGGGGGAGAACTTTAAAGTCGACAACATTTGGAATTAATGTCCAGCTGGCTCCTGTAAAGCTGCCAAAGTTTTGTCCGGCTATGGAATTAATTACCACATGTTGTATCTTTGGATGAACCGGCGGAAATGCGGCTCTTAAGTAGTCTGTAGAAATTGGGCTGTAGAATCTTTCCCTTTCCCAGAAAAAGTCATGATGATGAGCTATAGTGGGTATTTCTGTTTCGATTATAAATTCTGTTATTGCAAGACCGAGCGGAATATTTACAGGAATCGCCAGAGCATTTTCTACAACCAGGATTTCGAACCCAAAATTTGAATGAAATTTTGCGATCTCAACTTTCAGCTCTTCTTTAAGCTGCTGAATTCTTCTGCTGATTTCAGGAGTGCGTTTTTTTTCTACGAAAATAGCTCTTTGTACTTTAACGATCTCCTCGTGTTCAAAAAATGCTTTAGGCGCAAGATGAGAGATCGCTGGATCTGTATCCAGCTTTCCAGCCATATAATATACGGGACAACCTTTAGAGGTAAGCATCTCAGCCCATTTTCTTGTTTCAAGCGAAACCCCGTCTAATCCTGCAAATCTTGTAGAAATAAAACCGAATGAAGGTTTTCTGCGATCCCAAATGCTCATAATAAGTTTTTTAGTATGAATAATAGAAACAGATTAGGATTTATTTCCTTCATCAATTTTTTCGTTCTTTTTTTCCTCGTTTTCTGATGTGGCGCCCTTGAAGTTTTTTATGGCCTTGCCCACACCTGCTCCAATTTCAGGAAGTTTACCGGCTCCAAAAATTATCAGAATGATAACGAGAATAATGATTAGTTCCGGCATGCCGATTCCAAACATATAATCCTCCTATTTGTTTCATTGTTTTGTTGGTTATTGAAAAAAAGCTGCAAAACACATTAGATGTTAAGCAGCGGCTAATATTAATTTTTTACTTATTAAATATAACACCGACTTGTTTCTGTGTCAATCATTGATAAATCATCAATGATTGACAGCCAACTATCTGTGATATTGACAATAAACTATTAGTAACATATTGTTAAACCCTAATTGAGTCAATGTTCAATTAGGGAGAGATCGGTAAAGGATATACGTTTCCCCGATACCTGGCCCTGACAACTATCAATTGGGCTTTTCGCTCAATTGAGGTTAAATTATAGGCTGATCAACCGGGTGTATTTACATGCTTTTTAGAACCATTGCCAAAGAAAATTTCAAACAGATGATCGAATCCCTCATGGAGGAAAATGAGGTAATCGGTCCAAAATCAAGGGATAGGGATAAGGAAGGCAACAAAATTTACCGGTTCTTGAAGCTCAATTCCTTTGATGAACTTGAGATGGACTACACCAGATCCTATATTTCCCCCAAAAACTATTTTTTGCCTTTCAAAGAGGATCTTGCCACCTATTCTTTTAAAGATAAGGGCTGGGACCAGGAAATCCACTATACTATCCATCCGCGCGTAATAGTTGGAATGAGAACTTGTGATATAAATGCGCTGCTGAAACTTGACCAGGTGATGCTTAAAAGCGCCTATCCAAACCCGCACTATTATGCTCGAAGGGAAAACACCTTAATAATCGGGCTTGACCACGAACCTCTTGAGGACTGTTTTTGCAGGTCTATGAATGCCGACACAGCCTTTCACGGTTTTGACCTTTTTTTAACCGATATCGGCGATAAATACTTTGTGGCGATAAATTCAGACACCGCATACATCATCATGAACCGATTCAATGCCTGTGAAGTCACACATGAAGACCAGCTCCGTTACAAAGCAGTAAAAAAACAGATTGAATTAAAATTCAAAACACAGGTGAATATAACGATCCTGCCTGAATTAATGGACCTGGAATTTGAGTCGGAGGTGTGGAAAAAATGGGGTGATAAATGCCTCAGCTGCGGAAGCTGCGCAATGGTATGTCCCACCTGTTATTGTTATGGAATGGAAGAGGAAATCGATCTGAGTTTTACTAATGCAACAAAGAGAAGGTTCTTGTACTCATGCAATCTTCTTGATTTTGCCATGGTGGCAGGAGGTCATAATTTTCGACCTGATGCCCATGTCCGATTAAAATATCGATATTATCACCAGTTCAGGGGGTTTGTAGAGGCTTTTAATCAGTCGCTTTGCGTGGGATGTAACCGTTGCGGAAAGGCATGTCCGGCAGACATCAACCCAAAGGCGGTTGTTGATGATTTAATCGAAACGGAGAGAGGATGAATCTCAAGATTTCGCAGCATGATATAAACCTGGAGCCATTCATGTCAAAGCCTCCGGATTTTAACCGCAAATCCATCTTAATGCAGACAGAAAGAGACATTAAGTCCGAGATCGTCAATATTATCCCCTTAACATCCCAGGAAAAACTTTTTCATATAAAAATATTAGACCCTTGCGAAAGAGAACAATT
>JABMRH010000119.1 GCA_013202725.1 Desulfobacteraceae bacterium | reverse complement strand
ATAGCAATGGAGATAGTCGAGATCGCAATATCTTCAATACCTGATAATATAAAAAATGCGTGTGTTGAAAGGGTCAACTTGAAGGTAGGCAAACTTGCCGCGATTGTACCGGATAGCCTTCGGTTTTGTTTTGATATTGTGTCAAAAGATACACCTATTGCCGGAGCAAAGCTGAATATTGAAGAGATTCCGGTTGTTGCAAGATGCAAGGAATGCGATTTTAAATGGACTATAAACAGCCCTGTTTTTAAATGCAAAAAATGCAAAAGCGGATTAATTGATATTGTTTCCGGAAGGGAACTTGATATAATTTCAATTGAGGTTGTGGATGAACAGGGAGAGTAAAAATGACATTTTGTTTTAACACGCTAAATTAATATGGATTTTCGTGTTTTCGCACTTTCGTGTTTTCGTGATTAATTTTAAAATAAAGGGATATCAACATGGAAATAAAAATAGTTCGCAAGGTTCTGGATGTTAACGAAAAAATGGCTCAGCAAAACAAAGATCTTTTTGCGGGAAAGGGGATTTTTGTGCTCAATGTAATGAGTTCTCCAGGATCCGGGAAAACAGCTACACTTGAAAGGACACTGTCTTATATCATGCCGGAAATAAAAACCGCTGTTATAGTGGGAGATATATGTACTTCAAACGACGCTGATCGACTTGCCAGGACAGGCGTTCCTGTTGTGCAGGTTAATACAGATGAATTCGGAGGAGACTGTCATCTTGCAGCCCATGTTATTGAGAAGGCGGCAAGCAACATTGATTTGGATGCCATCGATTTCTTAATCGTGGAAAATATCGGGAATCTGGTTTGCCCTGCTGAATTTGATATCGGAGAAGACGCACGCGTGGTCGTTCTTAGCGTAACAGAAGGGGAGGATAAGCCGGTAAAATATCCTCTGATGTTTCGTAAATGTAACGCTGCAATATTAAATAAAATCGATCTGTTACCGTATCTGGAATATGATAAAAATTCAACACTTAAAAATATTCAACAGATAAATCCCAACATGCCTGTTTTTGAAATTTCCGCAACAAAGGATATAGGCTTTGATCCCTGGATTGACTGGCTAAAGAGTAAAGTGCGTGGTAAACAAAAGAAACTCTGAGGGATTAAGGGATTAAGGGATTAGAGGATTAAGGATTGGAAGATTGGAATGATGGATTGATGGATTGAGGGATTAGGGGATTAGAGGTCAGAAGTCGGAAGTCAGAGAACCAGTAACGAACAACCAGCAACCAGTAACGAACAACCAGTAACCCAGAACCTAAAGATAGGGTATAATAATGAATGCAAGAAAAGCGATTTTTGCGGGAAGCTGGTATCCTGACAGCGCAGGGGAATGTGAAAAGGAGATTAACGGTTTTCTTAAAGAAATAAAGGTTAAGGATTCTTTGAAAGGCAAGGCGATCGGCGGGATTGTGCCCCATGCAGGGTGGTACTTTTCAGGCAGTATTGCCTGCAATGTAATCAATTGCCTCAAAGATGAAAAACATACGGATGTGATAATTATTTTTGGTATGCATCTTCATCCTGATTCTCCGTGTTATATTATGAAAGAGGGAGCATGGGAAACTCCGTTCGGCGAAATCGAAATCGAAAAGAATGTTGCGCAAGAGCTGGCCGAAAAATATAGCTTTGACATCGAAACACCAGGAAATTTTATGCGGGACAATACAATAGAACTCCAGCTTCCTTTTATAAAATATTTTTTTGAAGATGTGAAAATTGTTCCAATGGGCGTTCCTCCTGATAAAAGCTCTCTTGAAATAGGTAAAGCAGCAGCAGAGATCGCAACAAAGATGGGTCTTTGCGCGAAGGTTGTCGGCTCTACCGACCTTACGCATTACGGCACAAACTATGGATTTATGCCGGAGGGGATCGGTCCTGCATCGCTTGATTGGGTGCGTAATGAAAATGATCGCAGGATTATTGATGCCATGCTCACAATGGATGCCGAGGCGGTTATAATGGAAGCCATGGCGCACCAGAATGCCTGCTGTTCAGGCGCTGCCGCGACAGCTATAGCGGCCGCAAAACAGCTTGGGGCAAGACATGCAGAGTCCATTGCCTATGCTACCAGCTATGATAAGAGCCCGGGCGACAGTTTTGTTGGATATACAGGAATAGTTTTTACTGATTAGTGCCTGAACGAAAACTATTCAAAGCTGTCATTTCGACCAAAGGGAGAAATCTT
>JABMRH010000118.1 GCA_013202725.1 Desulfobacteraceae bacterium | reverse complement strand
TGCCTGTAATTCCAAACCGCTGATTAACAGTATCTTCAGCTTCATAAGTTTCCATTCCCCAGATATCGCCGGCATCGTGAAAAACAGCCCCCTCAGGGTGTACTTCCAGAACAGCGGGCTTCTTTCTTTTACCCATAATAACAATAGCGTCAAATCCTGTTGAATCAATGGCTTCCGGCACCCTGCCTCCTGAGTAGGATTCTGAATAAAGGCCTGTCTGAGGCGATTTGGTAAAAACTCCGTATCTGCTCGAACCCCATATGACGCTTCCGGTAACCGGGCCGGTTGCAAAGATCAGGCAGTTGGCAGGGGAAAGAGGGTCAACACCTTCAGGATTAAGTGTATAAAGAAGATAAGAAGCAAGCCCCTTTCCGCCAAGATATTTACAATAAATTTTCTCATCTATTGTTATTATATTAAATAGCTGTGTGGAAAGATCGACTTTCAAAATCCGGCCATAAAAACCATACATACTAATCCTCTCCTCTTGCCGCTAACCCGAATATTTCATGAAAAAACCGTAAACACTTTTATGCCGAACATAAACAGCTTAACATAATTGACAGTAACAGTCTTTTTTGATAGTTGTAAATAACAAGTTACGATAAATTGAAGATTCCCTGCAGCAAGCTACGGGGAATGCGCTCGCTGTTGCAGTTCAGATTAATCCAGGTTTGAGGGAAATTATGGGAAGAAAAAGCCGAGAAAAAAAAGAACGTATAAAAAAGCAGTCCCAAACAACAAAGAAACATCCCATGGAAACAGAAATCCGGGAATTCTTATTGAAACGAGATGTTGATATAAATAACGCGTCCGGACTGTTGTATATTATATCCATGATGGCTAACTTTTTAATCTTTCGCTCAATCAAGGAGCACTCCGATCTTCCGAATATTCGGCCGGAAGAGGATAAGGCTGATGAAAATCGAATGGAAAAGCTCGGTCAAGCCCTGTCTTATGAATGTGAACCACTCAACATCGAATTTCAGGAAATCATGAACGAGCTGGTATTTCCAATGGCCGGTAATACAGCGCTTGTTAAACCGATTTTAAAAAAAATCTACGGGCTTCTTGACTCCATCATTCCATCCGATAATTTCCGACAAACCACGGAAAGCCAGATCGAAAATCCCGATTTTTGGGGCGACAGTCTAATGCACTATGAAGAACTTAAAGAAAAATATTTTGAAGCAATTAAGGAGCTCTTTGCCCTTGCTTTAAATGTTGTCAAATATAGTCTTGACGACATGGAAATGGAAAAGACCAGACATATAAAAAAGCTTGAAGAAATCAGAAAAACACATGGAATCAAGACCGATGATTTTCTAAAACTCCGACGCAGGGCAACAGAGTTTTTTAGAATTGCGCTTGCAACATACCTGGGAATTGAATTCCAACCCCTGAGGGAAGAGGTAGACACAAAAATTCCGCAACCTGCTTATTAATATGCATACCGGCTATTGACGTGATCACACGAATCGCAAAAATTTCAACCTTCATTATTGCATTAATCCTTATTGTCGGAGTATCCGCCTACTTTACTCTCACACTCATTATCAAGAGTGAAGACACGGTTGTCGTCCCTGATCTTGTCGGGAAAAAAGTATTGTATGTTCTTAAAATTTTAACGGATCTCAAACTTAATGCAAAAATCAAGGGGTCTGAATACAGCTCAGGCATTCCAGCAGACCATGTAATTTTTCAGGAACCCGAACCAGGCTCGGAAATAAAAATCGGGCGTGATGTCAGAATAATTATTTCAAAAGGGGCAAAAACTATTTTAATGCCGAACCTTCAAGGTCTTTCAATTCAGCAGGCACGAATAATCCTTGAAGAAAACGGATTGCATCCGGGAGAATTATCGACAATATATAGTAAAAATATCAAAAAAGAGGAAATTATCGCCCAGTCAGTCTCCAGTGGCAGCATTATTACGCATGGCGCAAATGTAGATCTTCTTGTGAGCAGGGGTATGCGGCCAAAAGCATATAAGATGCTTGACTTAAAAGGACTTTCTCTTGAGGATGCAATATTTTTAATCGAAAAAAACAATCTATTGCTCGGAGAAATTAAATTTTATCCCTATGAAGACAAACCAAAAAATGTCATTGTCAGCCAGGAACCGTTATATGGTCATCGGGTTATAGAAGGTACATTTGTAAATATTATCATAAACCGGAAACACGGCCGGATGGAAGAGCAATATTTACATGCAGCAAAAGGGGCAAGCATTTTCAGATACAGGGTAAGTAACGGATTTCTAAAAAGACATATTCTTGTACACTTAAGCAGCTCCGGGCTTTCAATTAATCTTTTTGATAACTTTGCAAAGCCCGGTGAAGAAATCTTATTGATAGTCCCCAAAAATCATGATTCAATCATTCTTCTATATGAAAATGACAAACTGGTTAAAACTCAGGTTTTCGACTCATGGTAAAAACTTTAGGAGATATGATAATGAAGAAGTTTATTGCACCATCAATACTATCTGCCGATTTTTCAAAGCTCGGAGATGAAATAAGATCTGTTGAAGATGCAGGGGCGGACTGGATACATGTTGATGTTATGGACGGTCATTTTGTCCCTAATATAACAATGGGGCCGTTGATCGTTAAAGCTGCAAGCAGTGTTACATCGCTGCCGATCGACGTGCACCTGATGATCGAGGCGCCTGACCGCTACATAACAGATTTTGCAAAAGCCGGAGCAGACTTGATTTCCATACACATCGAGGCGTGTGTTCATGCAAACAGAACTATCCAGGTGATAAAAGAATCCGGCTGCCGTGCCGGAATAGCGCTAAACCCCTCAACAGCTATTTCATCAATAGACTGGATTCTGGAATATGTCGACCTTGTGGTGATAATGAGCGTTAATCCCGGATTCGGAGGGCAGACATTTATAACAAACACGCTCGATAAGATCAGTACCCTGCGCAGCATAATTGAGGACCGGAACCTGTCCACCATGATCCAAATAGATGGCGGGGTATGCGAAGAAAACATTGAAGACATTTCAAATGCGGGTTCAGATGTCTTTGTGGCCGGATCAGCGATTTTCGGAAGCCCTGATTATAAAAAAACAATAGCAAATTTCAGGAAAAGACTCAAGGAGAAGAAATAATGAAGCCATCTAAAAAAGACCGGAAGATCATGGTAATTCACGGGCCTAATCTAAACATGTTAGGGAAAAGAGAACCTGAAATATACGGAAAAGAAACCCTTGATGAGATCAACGCAAAGCTCGAAGAGCTGGCAGAAAAACTGGGCATAAATGTAGAGACATTTCAATCCAATTATGAAGGAAAGATAATAGAAAAAATTCAAAGTACTTCAGGAATATGCAATGGGCTCATTATCAATCCCGCGGCCTTCACCCACACCAGCATTGCCATACGTGATGCGCTGCTTTTGCTTGACATCCCTATAATAGAGATACACCTTTCAAACATCTATAAAAGAGAACCTTTCCGCCGCAAGTCCATGATAGCCGATGTGGTAACCGCTCAAATTTCAGGTTTTGGCGTTCAAGGATATCTAATGGCTCTAAAGGCTATTGCCAAAATGTAAGGCCGTTGCAAATTTCAAATTCGCAACGGCCTCATTATTATAATTATATCCTGTTATTCTTTTTTACCTGGGATGGCACTCACCGCATGTAAGCGGGCCTTTCTCTTTTTCATGGCACCCCTTGCAAATTTCATGAAATGCCTTCATTAGGGGTAGCGTCTTGCCGTTAGCCTCAAGCTTATGACATGCCGCGCATTCACTCTCGGAAGAATCATCCCACATATTCTCACCATTTTCATATATATGATGACACGTCAAACAATCGATTTCCGCATCATCAGCATGGAGTGTGTGCGAAAAAACAGCCCCGGGTCTCTCGCGATCTATAAAGGCATCATGTTCCAACATGGTTATGTCATCCTGAGCATACGCCGTTCCAAAGATAAACAGAAACGCCAACCCTGCTATTGATATAAATAATGCGGTATTATTTTTTTTCATTCCAATAAGCCTCCAGCTTTTAAGTTATACTCAACCATTATCCCCAACTTTTTATAATAATTCAGCTAAAAACATTGACGAAATTTTTTAACAAATCAACCAGCGCCTGTCAAGAAAAAAGGAATGCCGCTCTTTTATCTTGACCTTTATAGAAAAATAAATTAATGTGCGTTTTAATTTTCGCATAGTAACTTATCATAACAACAATGAATAACCCTACAACGTCACTTACCATGTTAGATGTCATTTCGAGGAGCGAAGCGACGAGAAATCTTATTATAAAACAAATAGTTAAAAATTTCTCCCTTCGGTCGAAATGACAAGTGTCGTTGTAGGGCTAATCTTCGTGTGTTTTGTGGTTTAATGTTTGCCTATCACTTCAACAATCTTCTCTATCCTTTGGCTGAGCTCCTCCTCTGTCCATGAAAGCTTTATAAGCATCGATATTGTTCTGCCGATGATTTTATCAGATAGCGGAAGATTTATCTCGTCATAGTTTTGGCAATGTTCAAACAGCTCGGCCGGAAGCTTTGCCGCAGACTTCAGCCTTTTCAAATGATCCCACTGACGAAGATAGTGCCAATTATTGTCATACCAATAGAAACAGGCGTCAACGCCGGCATTTCCCAGTTCGCCTGCGATCTTGCGAGCCTTTGATTCGTCCGGAAGAAAAAAGGAAAGAAATGTGGCTGAGTCGCCATTTTCATCCGGAATTCTTCGAAATGAAACTTCCGGAAACTGTGCAAGTGCATCCTTGATGGCTTTCTTGTGTACACGCTGTTTTTTTAGGATATAATCAAGTTTTCTTAACTGGGCCAGACCTACTGCTGCATTCAATTCGCTGATGCGGTAGTTTGTTCCAAGAACAGGGTGACCCTCAAGCCCTCTGTCATCACCTATGTGGTCGTGACCATGGTCTGCATATTGTTCAGCGATTTTATAAAGATTCTCATCGTTGGTTACAACCGCACCTCCCTCGCCGCATGTAATAGTTTTAACTGGATCGAATGAAAAACAGCCCATTTGCCCGAATGTGCCTAATGCCTTTCCGTTAAAGGAGCCGCCAATAGCCTGGCAGGCGTCCTCTATCAAAACAAGCTGTTTTTTGTCGCAAAGATCTTTTATTTCATCAATACGAGCCATTGAACCGCACATATGAACAGGCAAAACAGCCTTTGTGCGAGGAGTAATAACCGCATTAACAGCATCGGGATTAAGACACAAGGTCTCATCTATTTCAGCAAAAACCGGCACAGCGCCTGCTTCAAGCACAGCCTCGATAGTTGCTACAAATGTAAAGGGCGGGACAATCACCTCGTCTCCAGCCCCCACTCCGCATGCAGCCAGGGCTATACTAAGCGCGGCCGTGCCGCTGGAACACAAATGACAATATTGCGCCCCTGTCAGTTTTGACAGCTCTGCCTCAAAAGTCTTTGCCTTCCGGTGACCCTTTCGCGCCTGATCAAAACCATAGCGGAACAATACGCCTGTATCGAGCACATCCTGAACCTCTTTCCGCTCCTCGTCACCAAATATTTCAAAACCCGGCATTCTAAATCCTCCCTTCAACCCACCGGCGTTCCCGGCTTAACCTTCCTGTCAACCGTTACTAAAGAACAACCCTTATCATCAACAGCAGCCAGCGCCATTCCGTTTGAAACTATTCCCATTATTTTAGCCGGTTTTAAATTGGCAACAACAATTACCTGTTTCCCGACCAACTCTTCAGGTTTATAGCTTGCGGCAATACCTGCTGCAAGTATCCGTTTTTCTCCCAGATCGACCTCGAGTTTAAGCAGCTTTTTTGCCCTTGGAATCGATTCTGCGCTAAGTACTGTAGCCACCCTGAGATCAATTGCGCCGAATGCTTCTATAGGTATCTCGGTTTTTAAGACAGATAAGAGGTCTCCGTCAACTGCTTCCTTCTGTGCTGCAGCTTTATTCTTTTTCAGGTCAATTCTGGGGAAAAGGGTGATCCCTTTTGGAAGCTGCGTGCCAGGCTTAATTATTTTCCATGTTCTAAGCATATCGAGCTTGTTAAAGCTCCCTTTTGTAATCAGGTCCGGATCCACGCCAAGATGCTTTTGCATGGCTGCGGATGTGTCCGGCATGATCGGATAAATAAGGCCTGCTATTACTCCGAGCCCGTTAAGAAGATTCGAGATTACAACCTGCAACTGTTTTTTGCTGGATTTTTTCTTTGCAAGCACCCACGGCGAGGTAACATCGACATATCTGTTCATCTTGGCGATTAACTCCCATGTTGCCACAAGGGCTTTATGAAAAGAAAAATTTTCCATGGCCTGCTCATATTCGGAAATTGTGGCCAGAGCATCTGATTCAAGGCCGAGCTGAAATTCGTTTTCAACTTCCGGATCAACCTCCGGGACTATGCCTTTGAAATATTTATGGACCATTGCAACAACTCTGGAAAACAGGTTGCCAAGATCGTTTGCCAGGTCCGCATTGATTCGCTGAACCAGCGCCTGTTCGCTAAAATTAGAATCAAGCCCGAATACCATATCCCGCATCAAAAAAAACCTGAATGCATCAAGCCCGTAAACATTTTTTAGCTGAAGCGGCTCTACAACATTCCCGATACTTTTGGACATCTTGCCCTGGTCAACATTCCAGTATCCATGAACATTAAGATGTTTATACATCTGAATGCCGGCAGCCTTGAGCATGATAGGCCAGAATATAGCATGAGGCTTGAGAATGTCCTTGGCTACTATATGCTGAACATACGGCCAAAATTTTTTAAACAGCTCTCCGTCAGGATATCCAAGAGCTGAGACATAGTTTAAAAGAGCGTCAAACCATACATATGTAACATAATCTTTATCAAACGGCAGGGTAATTCCCCATTTAAGTCGCTTCTTTGGGCGTGATATGCAAAGATCTTCAAGGGGTTCGCTTAAAAACGCCAGAACTTCATTTCTGTATCGTTCGGGTCGAATAAAATCAGGATGCTTCTTAATATGATCGATAAGCCAGTCCTGATAGCGGCTCATCTTGAAAAAGTAGTTAGACTCCTTGATGGGTTCCGGTTCAATAAGATGGTCCGGGCACTTTCCGTCAACCAGCTCGCGTTTGGTAAAAAAGCGTTCGCATCCAAAGCAATAAAGCCCTTCATACTCGCTGAAATAGATATCGCCCGCGTCATAAATTTTCTGCAGCATCTGCTTCACAACAGCAATATGGGCTGGATCGGAAGTCCGGATAAAATAATCATATTTAATGTTAAGCTGGGGCCACAGCTCTCTGAAAAGCTTGCTTATTTTGTCCACATAGACCCTGGGACTTATATTCTCTTTTTTAGCAGCGCGTACTATTTTGTCCCCATGTTCATCTGTGCCGGTTAAAAACAAGGTTTCGTTCTGCCGCATAAAATTAAACCGGCAAACAACATCGGCTGCAATAGTAGTATATGCATGTCCAAGGTGGGGCATCGCGTTTACATAATAGATAGGCGTTGTTATATAAAACGGCCTGGTCATTTTCTCTCCTGTTCCTTTATAATATCATCTAACGGCAATTCTATCTCCTGACCCTCATCCATATGTATTGTCAGGCGATCGCGTATCACGTTATGTCGTACCACCTTGCCCTGCCCGCTCGCGGTCTTCACTATTTTTCCGATCCTTGGGAACCTTTTCTTAAGCTTTCTGTACGTTTCATGTTCATATGTAAGGCAGCACATCAGCCTACCGCACAGGCCGGAAATCTTTGTTGGATTTAACGACAGATTCTGATCCTTTGCCATACGTATGGAAACCGGTTCAAACGTATTCATGAATAAGGAACAACAAATTGCCCGTCCGCATCTTCCGACACCGCCGCTCATCTTTGCCTGATTGCGTATGCCGACTTGTCTCATCTCAATCCTGACCCCGAACTGGTTGACCAGATTTTTAACGAGTTGACGAAAGTCGACACGACCCTCTGCTGTGAAAAAAAAGGTTAGTTTGTTGCCATCAAAGGAGCTTTCAACAACAAACAGGTTCATTTTCAGCTTTAGCTCGTTGATGCATTTGATGCAGAATGCCTGGGCCGATTTTTCTTTTTCAAGGTTTTTCTCTCGCTGCTTGAAATCTTTTTCATTAGCCAGACGAAACACCTTTTTAAGCGGCCTGCCGGACAACCGTTTATCACATAGCGCTGGAAGCACCGCAACCATTCCAAAACAAAGGCCCTGCTCTGTTTCTACAATCACACGATCTCCGTACCTAAGCACAAATGCGCCGCTGTCGAAATCGTAAATCCTGCCAAAAGACTTAAATCTTACGCCTACAATCTTTGTCATAATTATTCTTCAAATATTTGCTTAGGTTTGCGGTTCATACGCGAGCTGTATTACCATTGCTTCTAAGGTCAACCTTAAATTAGCGCCGGCCTTAATCCCTTTTTGTGCGGTCCGGATAGCTTCAATTTTTGCTATCAGATCTCTTGCGGTAAGTTTTTGTGAAACATGTTGAATATTGTCAATCAAATCCTTGTTTATAATTTTCTCAGGACAGGATTTATATACAATAACGTCTCTCAACCAGGATTTAATCACCCCCAGAGAATCTTGCAGGATTTCCTTGTTTTTTGATAACTCTGCTGCAAAAGCCAAAAGTGAAACGACCGGTTGTGTGGACATTTGACCGGGCATATCAAGGTTTAAGGTATTTATAAGCCAACTGCGCCGGTTTATCCAGCTTACACGATTCTTAGACTCAGCTATCGAAAGGGCTTTAGACAAACTCCCGCTCGCCAGAATCGCAACTATTTTTGCATCATCATAATCAAGCCCCTCTTTGTCAACCAGAATATCTTCCAGGCTCTTACAGGAAATTGGGTTAAATCTGATATGCTGACAGCGTGAAACAATTGTTGGGAGGAGATCGGACGACTGTATGGTGGTAAGTATCAGAATGGTCCGGGCAGGTGGTTCCTCAAGAACCTTGAGCAACGCATTACCGGCCGAAGGGTTCATTGCCTGGGCATCTGATATTATTACAACACGTATCCTTGCCTCGTAAGGTTTCATGGCAAGCATATCACGCAAAGAACGTATCTGAGCAATCTTGATATAGGCGCCTGACGGCTTAATATGTATGATATCAGGATGACTTCCTGATCGGATTTTCACGCATGCTTTGCAATAACAGATCCGGCATTTTGTTGCTTGATTCCCGCTCTGAAAAAAGCTCCATGGCTCTTTGCTTAGACAGTTACACGCCATGGCAAACATCGTGGCTATAGTGCGTTTGCCAACCCCTTCAATGCCTGTAAAAAGAAGGGCGTTAGGAATAGTACCTTTTTGTAGAAAGGCGGTTAAAAGTTCTATCGGCTTTTTTTGATCTATTATTACCGGAAACTTGGACACAAATTTAATTATCTACCCTGTCTTTCAATTCTTTTCCGGCCTTAAAAAACGGGAGCTTTTTTGGCTTTATTAGAACCCTTTCACCTGTCTTTGGGTTTCTGCCGGTATATGCTTTGTGCTCTTTTACAAAAAAGCTGCTCAGCCCGCGAATTTCAACTCTTTCTCCATGCACCAAGGCATTCTGCATAGAATCAAAAAATATTTGAACCACCCTTGTGGCATCCGATTTTGAGATATTAGCCTCGGTTTTTAAGGCGGAAATAATCTCCAGTTTATTCATGTGCCCTCCTTTTTGTAATATGGGACTTTTTACGACGCCATTAAAATTATTAAACAGAACCTGTTTAGAAGTCAAGTGGTTATAACAATATTTTTGGGAGCCTTTCAACATCATCTTCGCTCACATCCACCGCGGCAAACTGTCTAAGGGCTTCGATAGCAACAACAACCCTCCCCTTGCCCCTGTATTGGACAAAAGTTCCGGTCACTCCAGCAAACGGGCCGTAAATCACCGTAACAGGGTCCCCTTTTTTGAAACGGGCGCCGGTTAAAACCTTGTTGTCTCCCGCCACCATAATTTTAAGCGATTCAATGGTCTCCGCGGCAACAGAGATAGGCCCTTCTTTGTTGCCGATTAAACGGACAGCCCCGACTGTCTTTAAAATTTCAATATGTTTGGCAGGGTGCAAGTCTGTTTTTAAAAACAGGTACCCTGGAAAAAGAGGTGTCCTTATCATTAACCGTCTGTCACGGCGCCTGCTTTTTACCAGGATCTTTGGC
>JABMRH010000117.1 GCA_013202725.1 Desulfobacteraceae bacterium | reverse complement strand
GCTTCTTAGTGAATGTGAAATAAGCAAGAACATTATTATTATAATACCAAAACTTTCAAGACGCGCAAACTGCCGCCTTAAACGCATGGGCAGAAACATGGAAAGCACCCGGCTTCCGTCCAGAGGCGGAACCGGCAGCATGTTAAAAACCGCCAGGACAATATTGATCATCACGCTGTAGCCGAGCAGAAGAAAGAGCTCTGTTATGAAAGGCCTGAAGAAACCATTATATTGAAACAGCTCAAGGTTGAGCAGGATTCGAAACAAGACCCCGCAAATAACAGCTAAAGTCAAATTTGCCAATACTCCGGCAGAGGCGACACAAATTGTTCCCTTGCGATAATCACGAAGCCTTGCAAAATTAACCGGGACCGGTTTTGCATAACCAAATATAAATGGCGAAGAAGACAGCGCCAGTATCGCCGGCATGAGAAACGAGCCGACAAGATCAAGATGTTTTATCGGGTTTAAGGTCAACCTTCCAGCCAGCAAGGCTGTATTGTCTCCCATCCTGTATGCGACATAACCGTGTGCCACCTCATGGATGGTTACTGCGAAAAGCAGCGTTGCTATCTTAATAATCAGTTGATTTAAATCAAAATTTTGAAACATAATCGCTTGCAAATTTAAGTTCGTCGTTTGCCGTTTTGAGCCTGCCGTCTAATTTTGCATATAAAACAGCCTCCAGAATTTCCCTGTATATAGGTCCAGGTTTCAAACCCATCTTTATTAACTGTTTGCCTGTGACAGAGGTAGTAACATATCTTAGGTTTGTGAAGTATCGGGATATGGATTTTTTTATCCTTTTCTGCTTTGTTACAGCCATCATATACAAGATCAGCTCTGTCTTAAAACCGTAAAGTTGCTTGTAAAGAAAACTGTCTTTAACCGATCGGGTTCGTTCCAGCGCAAGAAGGCATTTGTCGGCCTGAAAACGTTCTTTGCAAATAATTGTTTTGTGCCGTGGTGAAAGTTCAAACCGCGTGCAGATTTCATCCGATGTTTTATCGTCACAATGCCTGACAAGCGCCAGAAAATAAACGGCCCACTTCATATATAATTCTTCCAGAAAAAGCAAGTCATGCCATGACAATACCTTTTTAACGGAATTTAATAATGAAACAACCTCTTCATTAATCTTTATTGAAGGATGAATCACCTTAAGTAGTTTATAATCATAAAGCCTTTTGACCGCAGGCACCGGGTTTTCTTCTTCAAGAATCTGGCGCAGCTCATTAAATACCCTCCGTCCGCTGAGCTGCTTGAAAAAATCCATTTTTACTGCATTGTTAATCAGCCCTGAAGTCAGTTTCCCTATTGTGAAACCAAAACGCTGTTCGAATCTTATTGCGCGGAAAGCCCGTGTCGGATCCTCAACAAAGCTCAGGTTGTGCAGAGCCCTGATCGTTTTTCCCTTTATATCCTTTTGCGCTGTAAAAAAGTCTATTAATGTGCCGAATTTGTTAAGGTTAAGATGAATCGCCAGAGTATTGACAGTAAAGTCTCTTCGAAACATATCCAGTTTTATTGAACTCATTTCAACTGTAGGGAGCGCGGCAGGAAACTTGTAATATTCCATTCTGGCGGAAGCCACATCAATTTTAAAACCATCAGAAAAGATTATAACCGCTGTGCCGAATTTTTTATGCGCATGAATACGTGCATTGAATTTTTCAGCATATTTTTTCGCAAAAGCTATGCCGTCACCCTCTATGACGATATCTATGTCCTCATTTGCTCTATACAAAAACAGATCGCGAACAAATCCGCCTACAACGTAAGCGCTATAACCGATTTCACTTGCCGTTTCACCTGATGTTTTCAATATATTCATCAAACGCTCAGGAATACGTTCATTCATAAATCTTGCAACATTTCTTGTCCTGGCGTGAACCCTCTCAGTTCGCCGGTCTAATAAGTCTGTGGTTGAGTCTTGTGTCTGCCGAACAAGGGCATTTAATAAATCGGTGCGTGTAATAACCCCTTTTATAGCGCCATCATCAACGACAGGCAGAATGCGCTGCTTGTTCTCGATTATTTTTTTCTGAATTTCCGGAAGATCGGCATCGGATCCGACAACCGACAGTTCTGTCGTCATATATTCCTTTACCTGAACATAATCCAGCTTATGATAAAGGGCTTTTTCAATTATCTGGCGTGATATAAAACCGACAAGCCTTTCTTTGCTCCCATTATCTTCGGCTTTATCCGTGACTAAAAGGGCGTTTACATTGTAACGCGTCAGGAAATTGTTAGCATCCCTGCAAGAGACATCCGATTTTATCATAATCGGAGGAGAAGACATAAGATCCTTTACCCATTTTTTCGGTCTAATGCTTTTATAAAGGTGTTCAATTAATTCATGTTCGGTCTGCGCCAGCGTCTTGTTCCTGATGGTAGCGGAAGCCGCAAAAGGATGCCCTCCTCCTCCAAACGGAGCGAGTATTATCCCCACATCGACTTCCGGTATTCTGCTTCGCGCAACAATGTAAATCTTGTTTCCCATGAGCGCCAAGGCAAAAATTGCGCGGATATTTTCCATTTTAACTATTTTGTGCACAAGAAAGGCAAAATCGGGCAAATAATCGTCGGTAGTTACACATGTCGCTACGACTTCGATGCCGTTGATATTGTAATGTATTGCGGCCTGAATCATATCGTTTAAAAGCCCGACCTGTTCGGCGTTTATCTCTCTGGAAATCAGATTTGATACAATATCCAGATTTGCTCCTTTTGAAATTAGAAAGGCGGCTGCAACAAAATCGGTTTCAGTAGTGGAAGAAAAAGTAAAAGAACCTGTATCTTCATATATGCCAAGACACAATACGGTTGCTTCATCAGGAGATAAGCCGATCCCTTTTTCCTTGATGATTTCGGTGAGGATGGAAACAGTTGCCCCTGTTAAGCGATTAACCTCGTAATTTCCTTTGATATCATTTGCCATGGCTGGATGATGATCATAGATATCTATCTCTAAATCGGATCTTTTCAAAATAGATGCAAACTTTCCGATTCGGCTTGTTTGCTTTGTATCGACAAGAACGAGCTTTTTGATATTTGAAAAGTCGATATCCTTTATATCCGCCATATTAAAGAGATATACCATCGACTTTATAAAAAAATTCCTTAGGCTTTTCTCATGTGAGCCCGGGAAAACAATAATAGAACCCGGGTATAGCTTCTGAGCAGCAAGCATGGATGCCAATGCATCAAAATCGGCATTAATATGGGTGGTTATTACGGTAAGCTTTTTATCGTCTATTTTTGTCACGATCAAGTCCTGCCTTGGATAGGTGTTAAGTGTTAGGTGTTAAGTGT
>JABMRH010000116.1 GCA_013202725.1 Desulfobacteraceae bacterium | reverse complement strand
ATAGTTTTAATATCTTAGCGCCTTAGCGCCTTTGCGTGAGCTAACACAGTTTATCAGGCCAGATTATTTTATGCAGTTGAAGATGAAGCCTGATGTTCAGGTTATCTTCAAGTATCCACTTTGCAAGTTCGGCACAGGCAATTTTCCCGAAAACAGGAGAAAACAGTATATTCTTTTCAGAAAGTTTACGAGATATCAACTTTATAATATTTTTGGCATACTCATAATCCTCACGGCTTCCGATTACAAACTTGGCCTGGTCTTTTTGATTGAGCCTTTTGAGGTTTTCAAGATCATTCTTGTCACTTTCACCACTGGTCGGGCATTTAATATCCACGATTTTTATGCATCGTTTATCAACCATGCTTATATCAAAGGTTCCATTTGTTTCCATCATAACCTCATATCCTTTTTCAAGGAGTTCTGATATGAGTAGAGGTGTATCATCCTGAAGCAACGGTTCCCCGCCTGTAATTTCAATGAGCGGGTAATGATAAGTCGCGACCTTCTTAAGGATTTCGGCTAATTCCATCTCCATTCCTTCTTCATAAGCATAGCGGGTATCGCAGTATGAGCATCTTAAATTGCATCCGGCGAGCCTCACGAAAACACACGGAAGTCCAGCATATAAAGATTCACCCTGAATGCTGTAAAATATTTTATTAATTAAAAGACTCATGGCAGTTTTCTTCTGAGTTGACTTTGTATAAAACAATTAATATTTAACACCTAATCTAAATGAAAACAATAAGCATACTAAAAAATACTGTTCAGGAATATGCATGGGGCTCTTATACCGCTATTGCCGAGCTTTCAGGTAAAAAGTCGCCTTCTGCAATACCACAGGCAGAACTCTGGATGGGGGCACATCCAAAGGCCCCTTCTATGGTCAAATATAGTGGCAAATGGGTATCCTTGTTGAAATTGATTAAGAACAACCCTAAAGATATTCTTGGGAAAGAGGTGGCGCAAAAATTTAATAACACACTTCCGTATCTGTTCAAGGTTCTTGCAGCGGCAAAACCTCTTTCCATACAGGCTCATCCAGGTAAAACGCAGGCAATCAGCGGTTTTGAAAAAGAAAACAGGCTCGGGATTCCGATAGATGCTCCCAACAGGAATTATAAGGATGATAACCACAAGCCGGAATGTATATGCGCACTTACCCCTTTCTGGGCTTTGAACGGGTTTCGCAGGGTTTCTGAAATTCTATTGCTTATGGAAAAAATCTGCCCGCGTAGGTTGGCCGGTGAGCTTGACGATCTTCGAAACCAGCCGGATAAGCAGGGGTTAAAAAACTTTTTCAGCGTTCTTTTAACCATGAAGCCTGAGCGAAAAAAGGAGGTCATAGATGATGCAATAGTAAATGCGCACAGGTTTTCGGAAGATGATAACCTTTTTAAATGGACAATAAAACTTTATAATGAATATAAGGCGGACATAGGAATTTTTTCTCCTATATTGCTTAATTTGATTTGCCTTAAACCTGGCCAGGCTATGTTTATCCCGTCAGGGGCGCTTCATGCCTATCTTGATGGTGTTGGGATTGAATTGATGGCAAACTCAGACAATGTTCTAAGAGGCGGACTTACCTCAAAACATGTAGATGTGCAGGAGCTTTTAAATGTTCTTGATTTTGAAGAAAAGGACATCAATATAATAGCTTCAAAAAAATGCAAAGATTTTGAGATGATCTATCCGAGCCCGGCCGAGGAATTTGTTCTTTCCGTGATTTCAGGCAACAAAGGAATAGCTTATAAGAGTTCTGTAAAAAGAAGCGTTGAAATTATCCTTTGCACTGATGGAAAGGCGCTTATCACCGACATAGACAACAATATCGCCATTGATCTTGACAGGGGGGTGTCGGTTGTTATACCCGCTTGTGTTAAAAATTATACTATTAACGGAAAAGCAACCCTTTATAAGGCTGCGGTTCCATTTTAACCGTCCCCATTTCACTCCACTTATCCTTTTGACAACGTCCCTCATTATTTCCGTTGACATGCCCAAATTGTGTTGCTATTATGGCGCTTAAAAAGCCATAAAGGAGGGAAATATGGCGACAATAGATCGTTTTTTCCATGATCCAGGACAAACCTTTTTTTTGTTCGGCCCACGTGGTACGGGCAAATCCACCTGGCTCAGGCAGAAATTCCCCAAAGCATCTTACATCGACCTTTTGGCGCCGGATGTTTTCAGAAATTTTTCCGCAAAACCGGAACGCTTAAAAGATATCTGCGCTGCTCTATCTGCTGAAGGCATCGTCATCATCGACGAGATCCAGAAAGTGCCTGAGCTTTTAGACGTTGTTCATCAGCTTATTGAACAAAGAAAAGATCTGCAGTTTATTCTGACCGGTTCCAGTGCCAGAAAATTAAAACGTGCAAGTGTTGATCTGCTGGCTGGTCGGGCTCTGTTCAAATCAATGCATCCGTTCATGGCCGCCGAACTTGGCAGTTCATTCTCACTGCCTGAAGCGCTTACAACAGGCCTTGTCCCTTTGGTCATTGACTCTTCTAATAAAAAAGAGAGTTTGTCTGCCTATACGGGACTTTACATTAGAGAAGAAGTACAGCTTGAAGGTCTGGTCAGAAATATTGGTTCCTTCAACCGTTTTCTTGAGTCGATCAGCTTTTCACATGGTTCTGTGCTGAATATTTCCGATGTTGCCAGAGACTGCCAGGTTAAAAGGAAGACAGTTGAAGGTTATATTGCGATTCTCGAAGACCTGATGCTGGCCTTTATGGTTCCTGTTTTTTCCAAAAGAGCCAAACGTCGCCTTTCTGCTCATCCCAAGATATTTTTTTTTGATACCGGAGTATTCAGGGTCTTAAGGCCCGCCGGTCCGCTTGACAGCCCCAGTGAAATTGACGGACCTGCCCTGGAAGGTCTAGTTGTCCAGCATTTGCGGGCCTGGATAAGTTACCGCGGCAGTTCTGATAAGTTGTATTTCTGGCGGACCAAGTCCGGCGTAGAGGTTGATCTGGTTGTTTACGGACCTGATACTTTCTGTGCTTGCGAAGTCAAGAACACTGATAAAATACATTCCAAAATGCTTAAAGGCCTGATTAATTTTAAGCATGACTACCCTGAAGCAAAGGCATATTTTCTATACCGCGGCAAAGAAAGTCTGATGATTAAAGGCATACATTGTATTCCCTGTGAAGAATTTTTGCTTCAGCTAAAACCGGAATATCGAGAGTCGGGCAAGAAGCCTTAGTGCCAAAGCTTGAACCGCAATAGCGACCGCATTCGCCATGCTCTACCAGTAATGTGAGACCGAGCCCTCAGCCTGCTTGCCGGTTGAATTATTATGCTTTGCTGCCTGACGGTTTTTTATGTATTATCGTGCTGTTTTGTGATAGAGTTAGTCTGCCTAAAGGACATTGGCATAATTCTGTAAAATCTAACATACAAAATTACTTGAATTTAACAAATTCCCTTAAAAATCGACCTGAATTTTGGAGTTTATCATGCAGGCACAACAAAATGAGTTGAGTGATGACCAAATCAATCGGCAAGATTTTGTGTTGATAATTTAATTTTTGCTTTGATTCAAAGAAGTAACCCTGCCACAGTCGAGATTGAATGGAATATCGAGATGATTGGTGATGTTCGCGATTGTCTTAGGGAGTGGATTGTTGATCGGTATAAGCTATGTGATGATCAATCATTTTACCCATATCTTGTAGAATAACCAATATTTAAATTCAAGGTCATCTGAATGCTGAAATCGTATCTGGAAAAGATATTTAAGACTGCAAGTCAAGGCGATGCAAGGGAGGAAAGTTATTATGCAACCCTTGATGAATTGTTCAAAAAAATAGCGCAATCTTTCAGCAAGGGCAAAATACACATTACCACACTACCCAAGAGCACTGAAGCAGGCAATCCTGATTTTAGAGTCTGGGACGGAAAGCAGCATATAGTCGGATATATTGAAGCCAAAGCCCCAACAATCGAAAATCTGAATTTAATAGAAGATTCAGAACAGCTAAAGAGATACAGAAAAACCTTCCCCAACCTGATATTAACCAATTTTTTTGAGTTCAGGCTTTATCGAAACGGCATACTTGTCAACAAAGCTTCAATAGCACGACCCTTTATCGTGCATAAACTCAAAACAATTCCTCCTGTTGAAAAAGAACCGGATTTTACAAAATTGATAGAGGCGTTTTATTCATTCTCTCTGCCCAAGGTTTATAATGCAAAAAACCTGGCAATAGAGCTGGCCAAACGCACGAGCTTTTTAAAGGACGAGGTAATTGCCGAAGAACTGGCAGAGGAAGAAAAAACCGGTAAAGGCTTTATCCTTGGATTTTATGAAGCGTTCAGGCAGTTTTTAATCAGCGGGCTTTCAAGAGAGGACTTTGCCGATCTCTACTCCCAAACAATCACTTATGGTCTGTTTGCCGCCCGCATGCGGGCAAAAAACGGTTTCAACAGAAAACT
>JABMRH010000115.1 GCA_013202725.1 Desulfobacteraceae bacterium | reverse complement strand
ATGTTAATTATTTACAAGGTGTCCCCAATAACTTACTGGCTTGGCAAAATCATGATCAAGGTTAACAATATCGGCCTTGTTAATCTTATTGCAGGCAGGGAAATTGTGCCTGAACTGGTGCAGAGCAAGGCATCTCCTGAAAATATAGCAGATACGGCGCTTAATATGTTAAATGATGCTTCCGGCCTTGAAATGTTGAGAAACGAACTCTTAGGCGTAAGAGAGTCTCTGGGAGGACCGGGCGCTTCAGAACGGGTCGCTGAAATAGCTTTAAGCATGTTGTAAATTTTTTATTATGCGCGTGAAGCAAAAAAACAGAATTTCCGACATCAAGTGGAATCTTGTCGGTATTTTCGGCAAGCTTTTAATTGATCTTCTTTTTAGTACAATGAAGATTGAGCGGGAAGGATTTGAAAAAGTAAAACCGATTATTTCATCAAAAAAGGTTATATTTGCAGTATGGCATTCAAGGATGCTTCTTTTTGCGTATCTTTGCAAAGGGCTTAACGGAACAGCAATAGTCAGCAAATCAAAAGACGGTGAAATTGCTGCAAGGATAATTCAAAGACAGGGACATGAAGCTATTCGTGGTTCAACAAAAAAAGGCGGGCTTCAGGCTCTATCAAGGCTTATAAGAAAGGTTAAAGGAAAAAACAAAGTATGTTTAATTGTGCCTGACGGCCCGCAAGGTCCAAGATACAAGGTCCAGCCTGGAATAATTATTCTGGCAAAAAAAACAGGATACCCGATAGTGCCGATCAGCTACAGCGCCAGGAAAATAAAGATCTTTGCAAGTTGGGACCGTTTTATTCTCCCCCTTCCTTTCACAAAATGCAGGGCTGTATATGGCGCTCCCATTTATGTCCCGCAAGATACCGACAAAAACGAAGGGAAAAAGCGCTTAATGCTGCTTGAAAATGAACTAAATCGCATCACCTCCGACGTTGACCGCTATTATGGACATAATTTGATGAACTCGTAAAAAGCCGAATTCATCTAACACCTAACACGTTTCATAAAGAGTGGTTTTTTGACTTTTTACGAGTTTATCAGGTTTGAGGTTATATGATAAAAAAAACCTTATCATCGCTTATAACAAACGACAAACACAGGCGGCTGCTTGCTCTTATAAAAGACAACTGGTTCAGGCTGTTTCTCGCAATGGCATGTATGATGGTTATAGCTCTTGCAACCTCTGCTACAGCTTTTTTAGTAAAACCCGCGCTTGATGATATATTTTTCAATAAAGACATCAAGATGTTAAAGCTGATTCCGATCGTAGTTATTATTATATATCTTTTGCGGGGGCTTGGAATGTATGGACAGACCTACCTTATGAATTATGTGGGAGAGAGCGTCATAAGGAGGCTTAGAAACAGTCTTTACGACCATATTCAGGATCTTCCGATCTCCTTTTTTCATAAAGAAAAGACCGGAGTCCTGATGTCTCGCGTCACAAATGATGTAGGTGTTATCAAGAGTATGGTATCTACCGCTGTAACAGGAGCATTAAAAGACGCGTTTACCATAGTGGGCTTAACAATGGTTATATTTTACCGGGACTGGAAAATGGCTCTGTTCGCATTTATAGTTTTGCCGATCGCCTTTATCCCTGTTGTGGAATTTGGAAGGCGTGTGCGCAAAATCAGCACAGGTTGCCAGGAGGCGATAGCGGATCTGAGTTCTTTCCTGCATGAAACCTTTGCGGGCAACAAGATAGTAAAGGCGTTCGGAATGGAGCAGTATGAAAAGAAACGTTTTCATGAAAAAGCGCTCCATCTTTTTAAACTTGAGATGAAGGCGGTTATAGCCAGCTCCCTTTCATCGCCTATTATGGAGTTTCTTGGAGGATTAGGGATAGCCTTTATTATATGGTACGGCGGTTCAAAAGTGATTTCCGGCACATCAACACCCGGAACATTTTTTTCTTTTATGGCTGCAGTCCTTATGCTGTATGACCCTGTAAAAAAACTAAGCGGCCTGAACAATGCGATTCAGCAGGGGCTTGCGGCTTCAGACAGGGTGTTTGACATAATAGACAGAAAATCTGAGATCGCAGAGGATGACAACCCTGTAGAAATCCAATCCAGGCCCCACCGTGTAATGTTTGATAATGTTTTCTTTAAATATGATGAGGAAATGGTATTAAAAAACATCAACCTTGATGTTAAAGCCGGAGAAATACTGGCTTTAGTTGGAATGAGCGGGGGCGGGAAAACCTCACTCGTTAATCTGATACCAAGATTTTATGATGTAACTAAGGGGGCGATCCTTGTTGACGGGATCGATATCCGAAAGGCATCAATATCGTCGCTTCGCAAGCAGATAGCAATAGTAACGCAGGAACCCATACTTTTTAATGATACCGTGAGAAACAATGTTGCTTACGGGAAGCAAAACGCATCTCAAGAGGATATTGAAAATGCGGCAAAAGCCGCCTATGCCTATGATTTTATACAGGGTTTTCCTGATAAATACGACACAATAATCGGAGAGCTTGGCGCGCGCCTGTCAGGCGGAGAAAAGCAGCGGATATGCATAGCCAGGGCGCTGTTAAAGGACGCTCCTATATTAATACTCGACGAGGCTACCTCATCACTGGACACAGAGTCTGAAATGCTTGTTCAGAAGGCCCTTGAAAATCTGATGAAGGGTCGCACTACCTTTGTAATTGCTCACAGGCTTTCAACCATCGATTATGCACACAGGATAGTGGTAATTGTAGACGGCAGGATTGTGGAAGAAGGGGAACAGGAAGAACTGATCGCCCGCCGGGGAGAATTTTACAAACTCTATCAGATGCAGTTCAGCAATGGCAATGATTAATCTTCGGCGGCTTCTCTATATGCTTTATGCAAATCAACTCAATTATAAATAGATATTTATTCAAAGAGATGATTCCGCCCTTTGTCATCAATGTCCTGTTTTTCACATTTGTTTTTCTGCTGACAAAAATACTTGACATAATAAACCTGATTGTAAATTACAAAATAGGTTTATCCGCCATCTTTTTGATGCTTATTTATTCGGTGCCCCATTTCCTTGAGTTCGTCATTCCCATTTCAATAATGATGTCTGTTCTTTTAACCTTCCTCAGATTGTCTGCCGACAATGAAATTGTAGCCCTTAAAGCAGGAGGAGTAAGTGCTTACGAGCTTCTTCCTCCGGTATTTCTCTTCTGTTTAATGGGATGTCTGCTAACAGGCTTTATGACAATCTATGGAGTGCCGTGGGCCAGGCTATCCTTTAAAACATTGACTTATGACGTGGTTGCATCAAATGTCGATATCGGTCTTAAAGAGAGGACATTTAATGACAGGTTTAAGGATGTGATGATTTATGTAAATAAAGTTGATTTAAGAAACAAAGCATTGATAAATGTTTTTATTGAAGATCAAAGGGACAAAAACATCGTCAGCACTGTGATCGCTCCAACCGGCAAACTGTTTAGCGAACCCGACAAACTTGCTTTTCATCTCCGGCTTTATAGCGGAACAATAAATCAGGTCGACCTTAAAAGCAGGGCCGTGCATTCAATAAATTTTGACACCTATGATATAAGTCTTGATCTTAAAAATGCTGTTTGTGCGGGAAAATCAAGCCAAAAGGATGAAAAAGAGATGAGCCTGGCTGAGTTGAGTCGATATCTGCAATCTGCCGCAAAGAAAGATATTCAATACTATTCAGCCCTTATAGTATTTCACAAAAAATTTTCACTTCCTTTTGCCTGCTTTGTTCTCGGGCTGATCGCAATTCCTTTAGGCATAGAGTCGAGTTCTTCAAGGCGGTCATTTGGTTTGGGGCTTGGCCTTGTTTTCTTTCTGGCCTATTATTTGATGCTGTCTGCAGGTTGGGTCTTTGGCGAAGCAGGTGTCTATCCCCCGGTTATCGGTATGTGGGCTCCAAATATTGTTATCGGCGCTATAGGATTATATCTTTTTATAAGAACAGCTAATGAACGTCCGATAAAGATCTATCCGGTTCTTAATTTGTTTAAGGGTCGTGGAAATAAATTGAAGTGAGCATTGATGTATAACGCCTGGGCGAGTTTTAAAATAGGCAGAATTCCTTAACTTTAGGCACTTTAATATACTTTAGCTCACTTTAGGCACTTTAATTGCTTTATGCCGATAATATATAAATATTTAACCAGAGAAATCTTCAAATACTTTGCAATCATTCTAACAATGGTTGTGGGCATTTATGTTGCAGTCGATTTTTTTGAAAAGGTAGATAATTTTATGGAAGCAGGTCTTTCTCTTTCAAAGACCTTTTCCTATTTAATATTAAAGATACCATTTATTGTCGCCCAGATAATTCCGCTCGGCATCCTGCTCGCAGTGCTGATTGTCTTTGGCCTGATGGCTAAAAACAATGAACTGGTTGCTTTAAAAAGCAGCGGCATAAGCATCTATTATTTTTTAACGCCGGTAATTTTATTGGGGATAATATTTAGCGCATTTCTTTTTTTCCTGTCAGAAGTAATTGTCCCTGTAAGTATGGAACATGCTAACAGGATATGGCTAAAGGAAGTCAGAAAAGAATCCGCCGTAATATCAAAGGAAAAAGACATCTGGATTAAGGGCAATCGCATAATAACACACATAAAACACTATGATTCCGCAAACAAGGCTGTATTTGGTATTACTATCAACTATTTTGACATAGATTTCAGGCTTATTAGAAGGATTGATGCAAAAAAAGGTGTTTTCATTCAGAACAGATGGTACCTGTATGATGTAGCGCAGCAAAATCTTAATAAGAAAGATAATAACTATAAGATAAGCTTCCATAAAAAGCTTATTGAGAAGTTGGATTTTATGCCTGATGATTTAATGAGAGTTATAAAAAAATCGGAAGATATGAGTTTCAAGGAGCTGATCGCATATATCAGAAAGATTGAAGCAGAAGGATATGACGCCACAAGTTACAGGGTGGACCTTTATGCCAAGACAGCTTTTCCTTTTGTTTGCATTATTATGTGCATGATAGGCACAGGCATTGCTGTAAGAGAAAAAATCAAGGAAGGTCTGCCGGTCATCATTGCATGCGGCATAGGGATAGCATTTCTTTATTGGATCTCTTATAGCTTTTGCATATCGCTTGGATATGGAGAAATGCTTACTCCTATTATTGCTGCATGGGCTGCAAACCTTATTTTTTTATGTTTTGGCGTACTTATATTGCTTAATGCTGAATAATGTAAAAAAATTATCACGAAAACACGAAAGAACGAAAGCACTAAATGAATAAGAGTTATAGATACATGTCCTACTTCAGCCGTTTTCACCACAGAGCACACAGAGATCACAGAGAAAATGCTTTTTTTATATAATATTCTTCTTGCAGCAGGAATTACTATGGGGCTTCCTCTGATAATTCCGCTTGTGCTTACAACCGATAAAAGGCGGAAAACAGTTCTTCACAGGCTGGGGCTTATGCCGCTTCCAAATGCAATAAGCCAAAACAGATCCCGAAAACCTGACAACAGACCGATATGGATACATGCTCTTTCCGTCGGCGAAGTTCTTTCCGCAGTTCCTTTGGTTAAAGAATTAAAGAGCTGTTTCAAACATCATAATATTGTTTTTTCAGCCTCCACAAAAACAGGGTTTGAAATAGCAAATAATCTTTTAAAAGAAAATGTAGACGCAATATTTTTCTTTCCCTATGATTTGCCGATTTCAGTAAAACATATTGCGGCAAAAGTTGAGCCGGACATCGTTATTATTGTTGAATCTGATATATGGCCGAATTTTCTGTTTGAAATGAAAAGACGCAACGTTCCTGTGATCCTTGTAAACGCAAGGCTTTCAAGAAGATCATATTTTGGATACAAACTGTTTTTATTCTTTTCTAAAAGACTTTTTTTATTCTTTTCAAAAATTTGTGTTCAGTCTTCGGAGGACGCCCGTCGCTTCAGCCTCCTCGGGATTCCGCCGGGCAGGATAACAATAACCGGAAATATAAAATTTGACCAGCAATACGATTTTGCCGGACAGGAAGAACTAAATAAATTAAGACAATCTTTGCTTATCAAGCCGTCTCAAAAGATCCTGCTGGCAGGAAGCACGCATTACGGAGAAGAAGCAATACTGCTTGACGCCTTTTCAAGACTAAAAAAGAAATATCCCGATCTTATCCTTATTATTGTCCCCAGAAATCCGGATCGCACCGGATCAGTATGCCGGATCTGTAAATCAGAGGGTCTTTTTGCGGTTACAATGACTGAGCTTGAAGAAAAAAAGACCAGGCAGGATGTGATCGTTGTTGACAGGATAGGGATATTAAAAATGCTTTACGCCATAGTAGATATAGCCTTTGTGGGCGGAAGCCTTGTAAAATGCGGGGGTCACAATCCTCTTGAGCCTGCGGCATTTTCCAGACCGATTATCTTTGGGCCGGACATGAGCGATTTCGCAGATATATCGGATATGCTTATAAGCACTGGTGGAGCTGTTTCTGTGCAGGATGCAGAAAGCATATATAATATTGTATCAGAGCTGCTGACTGACAATCAGAAAGCCGGAGAAATGGGAAGCATGGCTTTCAAAACCTTTAATGCCAACAAAGGGGCTGTTGAAAAGACCTTGAATGTGATTGAAGATATCATGTAATTGAAGATTGAAGATTGAAGATTGAAGATTTGGTTCCCGAACGAAAACCTCTTGTTTGTCATTTCGACTGAAGGGAGAAATCTTTTAACGCAAGTATTTTCAAAATCATAAGATTTCTCGCTTCGCTCGAAATGACAACCTTGGATAGTTTTCATTCAGGCGCTATTTATTTCTCTTGTTTTCAATCTTCAATCTTCAATGCCAAATGGGCAATCAGATGATAGACGAGATCAGAGCAAAGATTAAAACCATTATGACAGGGAGCGGAAAAGACCGATTATTCTCTTTTGGGTCTTTCTTGTTTATGGTTTCTCTTGTTTATGGCGGCGCTGTAAAGCTAAGAGAGGCTCTTTACAAAAATAGTGTGTTAGGGTCGAAAAAACTTCCCTGTTTTGTAATATCTATCGGGAATATAACGGTTGGCGGAACAGGAAAAACTCCGATGACTATCAAGGTGGCACAGATAATCAGGCGCCTTGGCTATAAGGTAGCCATAATCAGCAGAGGATATAAGGGGGGTGCGGAAAAAACAGGAGGAATTGTAAGCAACGGGCATACTATATTCATGGAGCCTGAAAAGGCGGGTGACGAACCATTTATGATGGCCGCAAAGCTGAAAAACATACCTGTTGTTGTAGGTCAAAACAGGTGCAAGGCAGGCCGCCTGGCAATACAGGAGTTTGGCCCTGATGTTATTGTGCTTGATGATGCTTTCCAGCATCTGAACCTGAAGCGGGACATTGATATCGTCCTTTTGGATTGCCGCCGTCCTTTTGGCAACGCGCATCTTCTTCCAAGGGGCATTCTCAGAGAGCCGATTTCTGCATTAAAGCGAAGTGATGCATTTGTTTTAACAAGGTTTGATTCTGCTTCCGATTACATCAGGCAAGCTGCTATGGATAAAATTGAAAGCCTGGCGCCCGGCAAACCCGTTTTCAGGTCTTTTCATGTTCCGAATCTTTATAAACCGGCAAATGACAAAAAGAGCATGCCTTGCATCAAGTTGCAAAACTTTGCTCCAGGTTTGTTATACGGACGCAGAGTCGTTGCCTTTTCAGGGTTGGCAGGAAATAGTGATTTTCGCAGAACAGTTGAAAGTCTTAAATGCGATCTGATCGATTTTTTTGAATTTCCTGATCACCACAAATATACGGAAATGGATCTGCAAAGAATCATACAATCGTCAATTAATGCTCAAGCTGAATTTATCCTCACAACTGAAAAGGACTATGTGCGGATTTCCGGCGAAACTTTATGGCCTGTAGAGATTGTTGTTGTCGGCATAGAGCTTTCCCTGGGAGATGATGAAAGCGCCTTTATCGATTTTATTAAAACCAGGCTCAAAGAGATAAGAAAACGGAGGGAAACATTTTAGTCACAAAGGCACAAAGGCACAAAGGCACAAATGCACAAAGGCACAAAGGCACAAAAAAGTATATGTTTGATAAATTATGAATTTTAAGAGAATTAT
>JABMRH010000009.1 GCA_013202725.1 Desulfobacteraceae bacterium | reverse complement strand
GGATTGCAAAGCGTTGCGCTGGGAAGGGTGCGCAGAGTTATTTCCTTTTCTATCATTCTGTTTGGATAGCATGCGGTTCCATAAGATGTTACTCTTAAATATATCTTCTTTTTTGCAACCAGATCCTGGATTACATGGCCCCCTCCGTATCTGAATTCACCGGGATATACCTTGTTTAACGGATCATCCTCGCACGGCTCCGTAGCCCCAATGTAGCAGTCTACGGCGGCAATTCCAGCATATGCGGGCACCTTGTTCAGCCAGACTTTGGAAGCTCTGATTCCAGGAACAGAATGCCCAAAATTAATAAAGGCTCCTGAAGAACACATGGGGGAAAAGGTTCCTGTGGTCACCACGTCAACATGTCTTGCAGCTTCAACCGGGCCTTCATCCTTGACAATATCGATGATTTCCTCGGCTGTAACCACAACTACTTTACCGGATCTGATTTTTTCATTGATTTCCTCATAGGTCTTGTTGACTTTATATTTTTTCATCTCCAAAATGCTCCAGGCGGCTAAATCAATTGCTCAGCCTCTCCCCATATTTTGCTTTAACAGCCTTGATCTTGCTTGTTATATTATTAGTTATCCAGGTTGCATCCCACCATTCAACAGGGTTTGCAAAGGTATTATGAATAAGAATGCCGAAGTGAAGATGATCGCCGCCTGCAAGTCCTGTCACGCCTGTGCGGCCTATAATTTCACCCTTTGATACAAGCTGATCCTTTTGCGCATTATAACTGCTTAAATGAGAATACATGCTAAGTAGCCCGAATCCATGATCGATTACGATGGTTTTTCCATAAATACCAAGATAGCCGGTAAAAACTACCTTTCCCCTGTTTGATGCAGGTACCGGAGAATGCGCAACAGACGCCAGATCTATGCCAAGGTGTACCTGATGGTCGATTATTTGTCCTTTGTATTTGTATTCTCGCTGATCAGCAAAGCCGGCTCTTTTCGCTGATCTCGGGAGCCGTATAAATGCTCCGTTCCAGTATAAAGAGGCATCTGTTTTTTCCCCGAGCTTTGTTACCTTTCCGTAATTGGTTTTGCGAAGATCACGGTTTACCTTAAGGAACTTGTCCAGCATGGCTGTTTTGGAATCGCCAGGCACGTCAATATCAAATTCAGGCATTTTCCAGTTTAGAAATAGGTCTGAAATATTAAGTATATCTTTTTTGAAGGTTTTCTTTTTTATATAATAAGAAATGCCGGCTCTTTTTATGTTTCCCGCCTGGTCGGTTGCTTTAACAAAGATTTCGGTTTTTGGCCCCTGGTCATAACTGAGTGCAAAAAAGGCCATGAAGATATCAGGGTCTTTAAAATATCCTGAATAGCCCGGGAAGAAATTTTTTCCAGCACATATTCCGCTTTTTGGGCATGGCTCGGACAGCCTGTATATGGCAAGGGCTGCCCCGCCCTGGCTTATATTGTGGGTTCTGCTCAAAATATCTATCTGAGGCGCCAGGGTGTCGATGGTTACATTTTTTTCAATATATGTTTTATTGCCGTGCCACCATCCGCGCCAGGAAAGGTCCCGCGCAACAATACGCAGAATTGCCTTGCCATCGCTGACCCCTATTTTTCCTGGTTCTATCTTGATTTTGAAGGTCTCTTTATGAATTTTCCTGCCCTTATACTCTGGTGACTGAAAGTCCTTATCAAGCAACACAACCTCTTTGCCATCTTTATAAAGACCGATCCACATCATTCGCATACCGCTTTTAGTATCAGACACCGAGATGGAAATCTCTTGAGATGCTTTTATTGACAAAGAGGGGAGTTCCAGCATGATAGACGGTTTTTCGCCCTCAAATCGGGTTGATAAAAACCACGCTATTAGAACAATCAATATAAAACAGATTAGAGCGACAAAATGGTATTTTGTATATTTTATCTTAGGTTTCAATTGGTTATATCCTGTCTTTAATTTTACTTAATTAATAAAACATAACAGCTAAAATGGCTGTAATCAAGGCAAAGTTTTCGTTTCTTGACTTTTAACCATGCGTAAGATAAATTTTTTTGTATAGGTAAGCTGGCAGAAGCTGAATAAGATCAATTTTCCATTATTCTACTCGACCACTTGACGAGGTCTGACACATTATGGGTAATATTGTCAAAACAGGTAATATATCAATCGGGCAGGGAGCGCCTCTTGTGCTTATTTCAGGTCCATGTGTGATAGAGGATTATGAAACCAGTTTTGAAATAGCTTCATTTCTTAAAGAACTTACGCAAGAATTGGGCATCCCCTTTATATTCAAGGCGTCCTATGACAAGGCCAACCGCACATCAATAAATTCTTTCAGG
>JABMRH010000114.1 GCA_013202725.1 Desulfobacteraceae bacterium | reverse complement strand
TCTTTAAGCCGCTTCATTGGGGCTGAATTGGGAGCGGTAATAGCTACAATCCGTTCAGCCGCCACGGAGTTCCCGAATCCTATATTAAGTAAATTCTTTTCCATGTTACCTCTTATTTAGTTTTATTCCACGTTTTGCAGCTGTTCCCGTATTTTTTCAAGCTCTGCCTTGATGTCGACAATCATGTATGCCGCATCTGCGCTTCCTGTCTTGGATCCCATTGTATTGAATTCCCGGTTAAATTCCTGGAGTAAAAAAATGAGCTTTCTACCCGATGATTCTTTTGAATTCATGATAGATCGAAACTGATTAATATGGCTGGCAACCCTTGCAATTTCCTCGGAAATATCGCTTCTATCTGCTAAAAAGGCCGCTTCCTGGGCTATCCTTACTGTATCCAGTTCTACCAAACCTTTTGTTAAAGCCTGTATGCGTTCATTAAGGCGATCCCGGTAACGGGGTAAAAGGTCATCTGATGTTTTGGCTATTTGCCCGACAGTTTTTTCTACATAATCAAGGCGGCTTGCAATATCTCCGGCAATAAAGTCCCCTTCCTTTTGTCGCATTAAACAAAGTTCATCCAGCGCCTCGCCTATGCAATCCTTCATAACAGCCCAGCAATCTTCAATATCTTTTGTATCTTCGACCGGTTTTATAATGCCGGCGACATTTGCCATAATATCAAGCGAAATTTCCGTATCAATATTTAATCTGTTTTTCAATTGAACAAGGGCGTTATGATACGCAGCAGCCTTTGGTTCGTTGACTTCAAACGCTGCTGCCGCTTCAGAAGTATCAACGATCTGCGCCTTAATCTCAATGCGTCCTCTTGACAGCCTGTCTGAAACAATACGCTTAATTCTATCTTCAAGGCATATATATTTCTGCGGGATATGTAAGGCAATATCAAGGAATTTACTGTTGTAAGACCGGATATCGATTATAGCGGTCAGCTCATCTTGTGTGTTTTCAGCTCTTGCAAAGGCGGTCATGCTTTTTGTCATTATTTATTATTCCTTACAAATCTCTTAGATATTTGTTGCGTACCAGATTAAGGTGGTTGAGCATTATTTTATCGGCATAGTCAGGATATGTCCAGGGAAGCTTTTGAAACAAGCCTTTTGTATAAATCAGGGTCAAGTCCGCATAAATTCCCTTGCCGATATAGATCCTGTGGGAATAGTTTTTTCCTGTGGCAAGAACAAATTTCGATTTAATCATATAACCTGGATCAAGGTTGACTATACGTTTGCCTTTTTTTGAGTATTTATGCTCAATATCATTTGTTGCAAGTTTTATCTCGGCCAGAGCGCTTTGTTTTATGAGGTTTTTAAATGCAAAAATCCGCCGGAACAGGGGGGCGCCCATTTCAGTCTCGTAATATTCTGTATAGTCAAAAAGGAACCATGAGCTTACCATATCAACGGGGCCGAATTTATCGGAAAGCTCTTTTGCCACATCAACAACAATATCCTTTTTATTTAAAAAAAGGCTGACAACAAGTTTTGCAGGCTCAGGTGGTTGAGGTATGCTCATGTTATTAAGGTTCAAGGTTCATGGTTCATGGGTTAAGGGTTCACTTGCTGATCCCCGATCCCCGGCTCCCGACAATTGTCAATTGAGTGTTCCGCTCAATTTAGGTTTAATTTTCTATCGGTTTTGCTTCATCAATAAGCATAATTGGGATATCATCTTTTATCTCATATAAAAGCTGACAGTTATCACATATAAGCCCATCTTTGGCGTCATTTAGATATATGTCCCCCTTGCACTTGGGGCAGGCCAGAATATCAAGAAGTCCCTGACTGACAGACATAATTTCCTCCATTTATTTTACACTATTTGTTGTGAGTTAATGCAAAGATAATCTAAGTGGCGAATTATTATAAATCACATAAGTTATATTCATAGCAAACAATAATGGAGGTTGCAAAAGTAAATTTGTTATATTATTTTAGCGGAAACTGTTTTTGGAGAAAATGCAGGAAAGAGGCGAAAACCAGGTAATGTCAATAAATTTGTCAGCATATGGAAATTAAAGACCTTTCAAATGAACAGTTAGCCGGACAGCGCCTAATGGTCGGGTTTGACGGAACCGGACTAAATAATGACCTTAGGTTGCTGATCGATACAATAAAGGTTGGAGGAATAATTCTTTTTGCTGGAAATTTATCTTCTCCAGAACAAATCAAAGACCTGTGCCTATCCGCACAGGAATATGCATTAAAATGCGGACAGCCGGCGCTATCTATATCCATTGATCAGGAAGGCGGACAGGTGGCCAGGCTGAAACCACCATTTACTCAGTTTCCAGGCAATCCAAAAATGAAAGGGGAAGAAGACGCAATCAACTTTGCACGGGTTACAGCAAAAGAGCTTAAAGGGGTTGGAATAAACATGAACATGGCCCCTGTCCTGGATGTGGCTCAAAAAGGGATAAACAGTGTAATGGCGGACAGGGCCTTTGGCAGTGATCCTGCCTGGGTATCAAAGCTGGGCGTCAAGGTAATAGAAAATCTGCAGCAAAATAAAATTATGGCTGTTGCAAAACACTTCCCTGGAATAGGACGCACTACCTTGGATTCGCATCTTGATATGCCGACTTTAAAAACAGATTTAACCTCTATGGAATCTGTTGATCTTTTGCCGTTTAAGGCCGCTATAAAGCATGATGTGGCAGGCATTATGCTGTCGCATATACTTTGCAAACAAATCGATCCTGATTGGCCTGCGAGTTTGTCCGGCCGTATCGCCGTCGATGTTTTGCGGAAACAGATGGGATTTAAAGGAATTGTTATTACAGACGATCTGGACATGGGGGCAATAAAAAAACGTTTTGACATCAAAACGATAATCAGGCAAATTCTGGTGGCTGATATAGACATTGCCCTTATATGTCATAAAGGTCCAAATATTGAGCTTGCATTTAATGAAATATTAAATGGGCTTAAAGTTTCTAACAAAACAATGGAAAAAGGCAAGGAATCTGTCAGGAACATACTGAATCTTAAAAAAAAGTATCTTAATTAAAGCTCTCCGCAGCCCGCTGAAGCTGGACGGGGCTGGCACTCGCTTTTGCGGTTCAAATTACATTTTAGGAGGTTTTACTAATGCGGGCTATCATAACCGGAGTCGGACATTTTGTTCCAACTCGAAAACTAACAAATAAAGATTTAGAACAGATGGTGGATACAAATGATGAGTGGATTGTCAGCCGCACAGGAATAAAGGAAAGAAGGATTCTGGGAAAAGATAAAGGAACATCTTATATGGCTGCAAGAGCTGCGAAGAAAGTGCTTGAGCAGACAAATACTGCGGCAGATGAACTTGATTTAATCATTGTTGCAACATCAACTCCGGATATGCTTGTTCCCCCGACAGCGGCATTTGTTCAAAGCAAACTCAATGCCGCTAACTGCTGGGGATTTGACATCAACGCTGCCTGCGCAGGGTTTGTTTACGCTTTAGCGACCGCTTCAAAATTTATTGAAACAGGAAAGCACAAAAAGGTTATGGTAATCGGGGCGGACAAAATGAGCTCTATCCTTAATTATGAAGACAGAGACACCTGTCTTCTATTTGGAGATGGCGGAGGAGCTGCTCTGCTGGAACCATCAGATGAGGATGATCTCGGAGTGGAAGATTTTATTTTCCATATTGACGGTTCAGGCATAAAATACCTTAATATGCCGGCTGGGGGCAGTTTAATGCCGGCCTCTCATGAAACCGTGGACAAAAAAAAGCACTGTATTTATCAGGCCGGCAAAAAAATCTTTAAGTATGCTGTAAACGAGATGTCGGATATTTCTCTAAAAATTATGAAAAAAAACAAGCTCAAAAACAAAGATATCAAACTGCTTATTCCGCATCAGGCCAACCGCAGAATAATCGATGCTGTATCAAAAAAGATAGGGCTTAGTGATGATCAGGTAGTAATCAATATTGAAAAATACGGGAATACAACAGCGGGCACAATACCGATTGCCATGTCGGAAGCTTACCAAAAGAAAATGATGAAAAAAGGTGACTGGATAATTATTTCAACATTCGGCGCTGGCTTTACCTCGGGGAGCTTGCTGCTTAAATGGGCTATTGATTAAATAACCTTTTGATAATGAATGAATCTAAGGCAGTAGCGATTTTGCGGACAATAAAACTAACCCACCTCAAACAATTAACCTTTTAAAGCAACATAATAAATTTCTTTGGAATAGAGGTATAGTGTCGCAAAGGTATTTTTCATTACCTCTGTTGGGCTTCGACCCTTTGCTCAGCCGCCTGCAAAATCATCTGCAACATGTTACCATAGGAAATATCAGCATATTTTGCCATCTTTGCCAAATGTCCATCCCAGCACCAACCTGGATTTGGATTCACCTCCAAAAGTTTTGGGGTGCCTTCTTTGTCCAGTCTCCAGTCAAAGCGACTGTAATCTCTGCACTCAAGCCGTTCAAATAATTTCATACAACATTCCACAAGTATCTTTTCCGTCTCTTCCGGCAAATTAGCTGGAATAGACTTTATTTTACTATAAGGAGAATCAGGAAGCCATTTTGCCTCATAACCGCATACCCTTGGAAGATCTATAGGGAGTTCGGAATAGTCTTCCTCGGTAATCGGGAATACTGTATAGGAAGTATAAGGATTGCCGATAATTCCTACACTCAAATCTTTTCCCGTTAGAAATTCCTCAATTAAAATGGGCTTATCATACCCAAAATTTTCTCTTATTTCTGAAATTGCGTCTACGATCTGCTCGAGATTCTCTGCAACACTTTTTTGTGTTATGCCGAAACTGGAATCACCGAAATTAGGCTTTACTAAAACGGGGAAGCTAAATGGCAGATTGAAAGTTGTTTCATCGGGTTCAATAAAGAAAGCCTTTGGTACAGGAATACCCATTTCTTTTGCGATTCCACGAACCAATGATTTGTCATAGCAAAAAGCGAGGCACTGAGAAGAAGACCCTGTGTAAGGCATATCCAAAATTTCAAGCAAAGCCGGCACATGGAGCTCTTTACGAGGATTATTGAAGTATCCCTCATCACATAGATTGAATACCAAATTCGTTTTTTCAGATGCTCTTTTAAGATCCTGAATCAGAGTATTATGATTAGACAAATAGCTTATATCATAATCATCTAATATCCTAAGAGCTGATTTCAATTGATCAATCGTATAAAAATCATCATCATCAAAGACAGCGCTTGGTTTTAAAAGATCAGGCTTTGTAGGATCTCCAAAAAGCACAACAACTTTTTTCTTATCAGCTTTTTTAGTTTTACTTTTAACAGGAGTCCAATCCTTTCGAACCTGGCAGGTAATAATGATCCGTCTTTCCATCATTCCAAGATCTTGATTTCTTGAGGAATCAGTTATTATTTCTCCATCAACAACAATATTGCTAAATCCAGATTCCTCTATTAGCCTAAGAAGGTCATCCTTGCTATAAAGCCTTTCAGCATAAAACTGGTCAGCTATTACTCCCTTTGCAACATCTGTAATTACTTCTCTAGATATAAGTCTTTGCCTGTCAGCGGAAAGTGAACGTTCACGACAGACAAAAAGCTTCTTGTCAATCCATTCCCAAGATCTGGCCTGAAAATTTTCTTTTAGAAATTCTCCGTCTGCAACATCAAGAAGCAACCTGCCCCAGGGCATTAGAAGTCTATATATTTCTTTCAATATTCTACAATCATCCTTAACGGTCTCAAAATAACCGAAACTATTTCCAAGCATCATAACTACATTAAAGGTATCAGCAGGATAAATAAGCTTTCTTGCATCTCCTTCTTTAAATCTGATGTTAATATTTTCTTTCTTGGCACTAGATCTTGCTTTCTGAATAAGATAGTGCGAACGATCAAATCCTTCAACTTTAAACCCTCTTTTGGTAAGTTCTATAGCATGACGTCCCTGCCCGCAGCATAAATCAAGAATAATATCTTCTGGTTTAAGTTGGAGAAGACCTAAAAATTTATCCACTTCCTGACATGTCAGTTTTGAATCTTCAACCACATCTGCATCAGTTTTCAAATAAAGCGAGTTAAAAATACGCCGCCACCAGTCTGGAGATACATAGTCTTCAAGGCTTGGAACAGGCCCCAATATCTTATCATTAAACTTTTTATCCTTTATAGCTTTTGGGCTTTTATTATTTGTGCATTTTTTTTGTATCATTTTATTCTATTCCTAAATAATTACGATGAAATTAAATTAATATTTATATTCCAATTACTTTCTCAATCGTCTCTTCCTTAGTTTTACATTCAATACATAGAGTTGCAACCGGTCTCGCCTTTAAACGTTTTATAGAAATCTCTTCACCACATCTTTCACAAATCCAAAATGTGCCGTCTTCAATTCGTTCAAGGGCCTTTTTGATTTTCTTGATAAGTCTGCTTTCTCTGTCTCTAATACGAAGCGTAAAACTTCTGTCTATCTCAAGGGAAGCTCTGTCAAGAGGATCACCATAACTGCCGATCTCCTCACTCATGTCCGCGACTGAACAACCAGCCTGATTCAAAAGCTCTTCCATCTGGTCGTTTAGAAGCCCTTTAAAAAATTCAAGTTCTTTTTCTTCCATAATTATATCCTTAGTTATAATACCGACCGCTTTAAATTTTTGTATTCTCAATAAATAATATAAGTCGAGTTTTTCAATTTTAGAGGATCAAGCTTTAGAAACGTTCAAAAGGATTAAACCTGTGAGAGAGAATATCGCTAATATATTTAAACAGAACATATTTTTGAAAATCGCTATAATCGCTATAAAGGTTTGTTCGGTGAAGTAATTAGATAATTAGACAAGTACTGAATATTAAGCAAAGTTGGCTTTACTTCATGAAAAGTCTGGAAGATTCCCACTGTTTCCTTTTCTTCCAGGCACCTCGGTGGAAGGCGTCGCTGGCAAGCAGAGAAAGTGTAATAGTAGCCTCACCAAATACCATCTGCTGGTACTTCAAATCTACTTTGCCCCACGAGCACGCCTCTTTCAGCGTGGACCCTGACAGGCCACCGTCCCGTTCATCAGCCACTGTGAGCTGAATAGCGTATTTATGCATGGGCTTTTCTTCTCCTAAGATGTCTGTGGCTACCACAACATCCTGAGCAAAATTCTTGGGCGCTCCGCCACCTATCATGATGATACCGGTATCTTTGACGGCAAGTTTGATCTCTGTCAATTCACGAAAGTCGCGAACAGAATCGATGGTCAGATGTTCCTTTTTTTTGTGCCACTGATGGTACACCAATCCGAAACCGGCAGAGCAATCTGAAAATGCAGGCACAAAGATTGGCACACCTTTTTTATAAGCAGAGTAGACTACTGACCTTTCAGCTTTTAACCCCTCTCTTTCCAGATAAGCGCCCATGGCATGGATGAATTCTCTTGAGGAATAAGGTCTTGGGGGCAATGTGTCAGCAATCTTTGCTATGGTCATGTCGCAAATTCGCAGTTCATCTTCGTCGATGTAGGTATCATAAATCCGGTCAATGGCAAGTTCACGCAATGCCATGTCGTCCGTAAATGGACTGCCGATGTAATGCTTAAAACCGAGCGCTTCGAAAAAATCCTGATCAACAATGATGGCACCCGTAGAAACGATGACATCAACCATATTATAATCTATCATATCCGCTACAACATGCTTTAATCCTGCGCTGAATAGAGAGCCCGCAAGTGTGAGAATAATCTTGCAGTCGCGGTCAGCTATCATGCGATTGTAGATTTCCGCTGCCTCAGCAAGGTTCCGCGCCTGGAAGGCCATCGACCCATAACTATCTATGATCGGTCTGGCATCAAACGTTTTGATGTC
>JABMRH010000113.1 GCA_013202725.1 Desulfobacteraceae bacterium | reverse complement strand
TTATTTAAAAAAATCCTGAGGATTGTTCAAGAAGAAAGGCTGTCTGATAAAATCAACACCAGACAGGAAGCCCTCGGGCTGGCAAAGAAAATCTTGACAAACTCGTAAAAAGTCAAATCTGTCAGGTTCATCAACTCTTGACAAGATATAGCTATTTTAATAGTAAAGCTAAAAATGACGAACTTAATCTATCCGGCTGCTTATGACCGGGCATTTGCAATTAAATCAGAATATCAGGGAACTATCTGAAAGAACCTATTATAATTGAGAAAGGAGAATTTAATGAACATTTTGTTTTTTGGACCAAACGGCAGCGGCAAGGGAACTCAGGGAGCTATTTTAAAGGATAAATACAACACTCCCCACATTGAATCAGGCGCTATTTTTCGTGAAAACATCAAAGGAGGAACCGAACTTGGTATAAAAGCCAAGGAATATATCGACAGAGGCGATCTTGTGCCGGATGAAATCACCATACCCATGATACTTGACCGCCTGCAAAAGGATGATTGTAAAAACGGATGGCTTCTTGACGGTTTTCCGAGAAATAAAACTCAGGCCGTAAAGCTTGATGAATCTCTTAAAAAAGCAAATATAAAACTCGATATTGTCGTAGAAATTATTCTTGACCGTGAAATTGCCAAAAACAGGATCATGGGACGCAGGCTTTGTGTAAATGACAACAACCATCCAAACAACATTTATATTGACGCAATAAAACCGGATGGGGACAAATGCAGAGTATGCGGAGGCGAATTAAGCACAAGAGCGGATGATCAGGATGAAGATGCCATCAACAAACGACATGGTATTTACTATGACACCGAAACCGGCACTCTTGCAGCATCTTACTATTTCAAAGACCTTGCCGCTGAAGATGGCTCTATTAAATATATAACACTTGACGGCAAACCAAGCGTAAAGGATGTTGCTGCGGAGCTTGTTTCAAAGCTGTAAAAATTGACTATGATTTCTAATACCACGGCCTCCGAAAATATCTTATTTTTTATCTTGCAAAAATTTTATGGATATATTAAAAATATTTTTTTTGCATTATAGTAAACAAATAACCACCGGATAAATATACTTCCTCCGGTGGAACAAAAGGGGGTCGAACAATTTGAAGGAAATTCAGGTCAAGGTCTTTGACAATGATCTTGAAAAGGCTATGCGCATTTTGAAAAAAAAGATTCAAAACGACGGGCTTTTTAAAAGATTAAAACTCAAAAAAAGCTATGAAAAGCCGAGTGAGCACAAACGTCGTAAGCAGCGTGAAGCCTTAAGAAGGCGAAGAATTACAGCTTCGAGATATAGATAATACAAATTTGCATGAAAAATTAACCCGGCATGGATATTAATTCTGCCGGGTTTTTTTATCATTAAAAAAAAGCGTGAACCGTGAACCGTTGCAAAAATTCTTATAATAATTGTATCAAGGCCATGTACAGCCTCAGAAGGTTTGGGATAAAATTCGGCCTTTTTAACATCGCAAGTATCCTAAAAGGACTGGATAATCCGCAAAACGGTTTTTCATGCATACATGTAGCCGGAACGAACGGAAAAGGATCAATCGCCTCCGCTCTTTCCTCAATCCTGCAACTATCCGGATATAAAGTCGGCCTATATACTTCACCTCACCTTGTAAAGTTTAACGAAAGGATCCGCATAAACAACCTCCCTATCTCAGATAAAAAAGTTGTAGAATCTTATAAGGCTGTAAATAAGGTTATACCAAATGACCTTGAAGCAACCTTTTTTGAATTAACAACCGCAATGGCCCTTTATGAATTCAACAGGCAAAAGGTTGACTGGGCTGTTATAGAAACAGGCATGGGAGGAAGGCTTGATGCAACAAATATCATAAAACCGGTTATTTCTATAATATCAAATATATCTGTCGAACATCAAAGATATCTGGGAAACACCATAGGCCAAATAGCATCTGAAAAAGGAGGGATAATAAAAAAATCGGTTCCTGTTATTACCGGAGTAAAACAAAACAAGGCAATCTCAGTGTTAAAAAAGATGGCCGCAAAACAATCCGCCACTTTTTATCGGTTTGGAGATGCCTTCCGGGTTAGAAGGAGCAAAAACGGAACTTTTACATATTTTGGAATCGACAACATCTGGCGGGATATACGTTCAGGTCTGCTTGGCAATCACCAGATTGACAATGCAGCCATTGTCCTTGCCGCATGCGAAATACTCAACCAGAATAAAACAAACCTTTCCTTCCAGAATATTAAACAGGGCCTTGCGCAAAACAGATGGCCCGGAAGACTGGAAATAGTCTCCTCCTCTCCACTTATCCTCCTTGACGGAGCACATAATTTAATTGCCACCCACTGCCTGGCAAAATTTCTGTCCGAAAATCCGGCTAAACGGAAGATAACACTCGTCACAGGCATACTGGACGACAAACCTTATGCTGCAATGCTTGCCTGTCTTCTCCCTCTTTGCAACAAAGCAATATTAACCCGGCCCAAAATCAACCGGGCGCTGGCGCCTGAAAAGCTTTATCCGATAGCAAAAAAAATAATTCCGGACGTCTGCATTATCCCGGATGTTAGCGAAGCCGTACAACATGCCATTAAAACCGCATCATCTGATGATGCAATCTGCATTGCAGGTTCTCTCTACCTCGTAGGTGAAGCAAAAGAGGCGCTTGACTTGTAAGTGCTGATAAATTAAATAGAAACTGTTTCTACACACAATGAGACCTTTGAAAAATGTGCGCCCGTAGCTCAGGGGATAGAGCGTCAGCCTCCGGAGCTGAAAGCCGCTGGTTCAAATCCAGCCGGGCGCGCCATTTTGTTATTCCAGTACTTTAAGTTATTCCTGCCCCGTCTGTCATTCCCGCGCCTGCCGCGACGGGCGCGAGCACGGCGGGAAAGCTGGAATACATGAGGCATATTTTTATCATTGATAAGAAATTCTTTAAAACTGTTTGGATTATTTTTTCATAAGATTTTTTCTGTCAAATAAATGCTTATACGAATCAGTTTTTTATAATTATTTCGTAATAACAACCTGATTAAATATCAATTAGTTATCAAGTTAAATATATAATAATTGTTATTCTAAAAAATAGTGAATGTTCACAGACTAATTGTTATATGTGAGAATAAGGAGTAGAGAAAGATGTCAATTCAACAATACTCAGTTAATCAACATCCGATACAAACATTGTTGACATGGATTAAATCAGGAGAGATTGCAATTCCAGAAATACAGCGTCCGTTTGTTTGGAGCACCACAAAAGTACGAGATTTGATAGATTCATTATATGAAGGATATCCTATTGGATATTTAATTGCTTGGCGAAATCCAACTGTAAAATTAAAGGATGGCACTTCATCCGAAGGCAAAAGAGTATTGATTGACGGTCAACAACGGGTAACAGCCCTTATGGCGGCATTACTTGATGAATGGATAGTCAATAAAGACTATAAAAGAGTTAAGATTACTATTGCCTTTCATCCGAAAGAGAAAAAATTCGAAGTTTCTAACCCGGCAATAAAAAAAGATAAAGAATGGATTTCAAATATTGCAGATATATTTTCACCAGATGTTAAGGTTCTCAGGTTCGTAAGTGATTATTGTGAAAAAAATGAAATAAACGATCAGGATGAAATTTATGAAAGTATCGAGCTGTTACGTGGTATCGTTAACAATCACATTGGACTTATTGAATTAAATGCAGACTTGGATATTGAGACTGTTACGGAAATCTTTATAAGAATTAATTCACAAGGAGCTGTTCTTAGTCAAGCAGATTTTGCTATGTCAAAAATAGCAGCAAATGAAATTTACGGAGGTAATAAATTACGGAAGTGCATTGACTATTTCTGTCATTTAGCTGTTGCACCAGAATTTTACCAACAGCTTGCTGATGTTGACAAGGAATTTACTTCAACAGAATATTTCCAAAAAATGGCTTGGCTAAAAAATGAAAATGACAATCTTTATGACCCTTCATACACTGACATGTTACGTGTAGCATTTACTTCAGAGTTTAAGCGCGGTCGCCTTCAGGATTTAGTTGCATTGCTTTCTGGTAGAAACTTTAAAACCCGAGAGTATGAAGAAATAATTGCAGAACAATCATTCAAACAACTTGAGCAAGGATTATTAACTTTCATGAATGAGACAGACCTTAAGCGGTTCGTAATGATTTTACGTTCTGCTGGGTTTGTTGAATCAAGTATGATTCGTTCTCAAAATGCTATTAATTTTGCATATATAGTCTATTTGGTGCTGAGAAGAGATAAAGTTGAACCAAGCGAGATAGAATCTCATGTTCGCAAATGGTTTGTAATGTCTGTGCTAACTGGTCGTTATTCAGCATCGCCGGAATCATCTTTTGACTTTGACATAAAGCGGATTTGCGAAATAGGCTTCTCAGATTATATAAAAGATGTAGAGGCTGCCGAGTTATCAGATGCTTTTTGGCATGCTGGCTTACCGCAACAAATGAATACCTCGGTAGCGAGCAGTCCATATTTTAAAGTCTTTTTAGCGTCTCAAGTTCATGCAAATGATAAGGGTTTCTTATCGAAAAAGATAACAGTTAGAGATCTTATAACCCATAGGGGTGACATTCATCATCTTTTCCCAAAGAATTATCTCAAGAAAAATGGTTTAACTCGTGGTAAATATAATCAGATTTCAAACTATGTCATGATGCAAAGCGAAATAAATATTGCAATTGGAGATAAAGCACCTGCCGAATATTTCTCGAAATTGATAGGGCATTGCAATAATGGTTCAGAGTCTTTTGGTGCAATAACAGATATAGGTGAAATTCAAGAGAATTTTAAAATGCACTGTGTGCCGAATGAAATGGAAAATAAAACAATCGAACATTACGAAGAATTTTTGATAGAAAGAAGAAAATTGATGGCAGAAAAAATCAAAAGTTACTATTGGAGATTGTAAAACATTAAAACATATAATCGGGTAAGGGGGAGTTTCTCTCTCCCCCTCCCCACAACACCACGGTATGCGGGTCCGCACCGGGCGTTTCACAAAGCTTATCGGGCCGTAGCCGGATAGTGGATATTAATCCAAAGTTCCTTAATGGAGATTAACCCCTGTTTCTTCAACCACTGATTCGTCATGCCAGCCTGTGTTGCTAAAGTCCGTGCCTGATGCCACGGGCCTTTACGGCTCATTCCAACTGAGATGGCGGCTTTAAGTGAAACGCCGATACTTAAAAGGTTTCTCACCTTTGTCCGGCAAAGTCGCCATTGTTTCCAATAGCACATACGCACTCGTCTGCGCAGCCAGTGATCCAATTCCGGAATTGGTCGGTAATATTCTGATATTCCAAAATAGTTCATCCAGCCACGGATATACTGCGTAAGTTTCTTAAAGCGATAACCCATCGAAACGAATCCCGCCGCGGCGGGACTCATAGCTTTGCACTCCGGGTTGCCGCTCCTTTTCAGTCGCTCTCGCCTGCGGCTCGCCTTTCGCTTTGCTCCAACCCTTCAGACAGAATCTCACGGAAACGCCCTTGCCTTTGGCTAATACTTTTGTTAATATATCAAATATTAACAGGGTTCACGTATAGGGGACTTTCACACCATAAGTTCACGCCCATGCCGGGCGTACACAAGAGGATTCAGTCGACGGCTATACGCCGCGGCTGAATTCAACGTTAGCCTTTAATAAGGATAGTAATGATCAATTTAGGAGAAGAACTTGTTGCTGCTTATTTAGAGAATATAAAAGGCTGTGAATTTATACAGCAAAATTTATACACCCCTGATG
>JABMRH010000112.1 GCA_013202725.1 Desulfobacteraceae bacterium | reverse complement strand
CTTCCCCGGCGATCTTCTGAAAGAAGGGGGAGTTCTCAAAGCCCTTGATGAGGTAATGGAGACCGGAGAGACTCGCCGGCTCTATAGGGTAAAACACGCCTCCTCGAGTCACCATGAGAAAATCCTGAACATCACGATAAGTAACATCCATCGTACAGCCGCAGAAGAAGAAGTTACGCTCATTATAGTCATTGAAGATGTCACTGAAAGGGCAAGGCTGGGAGAGGAGATCCGGGAAAAGAACAAAGATCTGGAAAGCTTTGTCTATACCATATCCCATGACCTGAGGTCGCCTATCGTTTCTGTTCAGGGTTTCTCCTCAATCCTCCTTTCCGACTTTCAGGACAAATTGGACGACACTGGAAAAAAGTATTTAACGCGCATCCAGGCCAATGTCAGGCAGATGGAGATTCTCATCGATGATCTTCTTGAGTTTTCGAGGATCGGCAGGATGGACGGCTCTTTTGAGGATGTCTCTTCCGCTGAGATAATCAGAGACGCCCTGGATGTTCTCGACCCACGGTTGAAAAAGAGAGGCATAAGGGTAAATGTGCAGGACAGCCTTCCAGTTATTCATTGTGAGAAAATCAGGATATATCAGGTCTTCGAAAACCTGATCCAGAACAGCATTAAATATATGGGGAATACTGAAAATCCGGTGATTGAGATCGGATGCAAAAAGACGGACGGGTTCCACGAATTTTACGTAAAAGACAACGGCATCGGCATCGATCCGAAGTATCATAAAAGGATATTTCAGATATTCCAGAGGCTGAAGGAGATGGACGCAAAAGGGACGGGTATCGGCCTTGCCATTGTGGAAAGGATTGCGGAGGTTCATGGGGGTTTGGTCCGGGTGGAATCGGAAAAAGGCAAAGGGGCAACCTTTTATTTTACACTGCCCGATGAGGCGCATCCATGAAAATTATGATCATCGAAGATAATACGGACCATGCGGAGCTTGCCAGGCTGGCGCTTGAACCACACTTTGAGGTTTGCCTGTTTGAATCGGGAAAAGGCGGTCTGCAATATCTAAAAGGCCTTGCCGGAAATGATCGGCCTGCGGCGATTCTGCTGGACTATTCACTCCCGGAAATGGACGGGCTGGCCGTATTTGAACAGATAAGGAAAAGAGGATACGACATGCCCGTAATCATGGTAACCGGCCAAGGGGATGAAAGCATTGCCGTCAAAGCAATGAAGAAGGGCGCGTATGATTATGTGGTCAAATCGGGAAACTACCGGGCAGTTTTGCCATCTGTCATATATAAGGCCGTAAAGCAACATGAAGTAGAAAGGGAAAAAGCGAAACTTGCTCTCGAGCTGAAAAAACTTGTCATCACCGACGACCTGACAGGACTTTTTAATCGCAGATATTTTTATCAAAAGATAGAGGAAGAGATGGTCAGGGCAAAGAGGCAAAACGGAAAGCTGTCACTTATCATGTTAGACCTTGACCATTTCAAGGAATATAACGACACCTTCGGCCATATTGAAGGGGATAGGGCTCTTAAGGAAGCCGGAAAGATCATCCTCTCTTGCATAAGAGAGAAGGTTGATTCCGGATGCCGTTATGGCGGGGATGAGTTTGCCGTCATCCTGCCCGGCGCAGATAAAAAACATTCATCTGATGTGGCCGGGCGTATCCGAAGATCGATCAGAGAAAAGAAGATGGGCAATGTCAGCATCAGCGCAGGCATTGTGGAATATGATCCTGAAAGCAGCATAGAGGATTTCATCAAGACAGCCGATAACGCGCTGTATGAAGCTAAAAAAGGTGGAAGGTGGAAGGTAGAAGGTGGGAAATGAACTCTCAGAGTGAATGTGTAAGAATCTAAAGAAATAAGGAGTTAATATCAAATGAAAGGAAAACCTGTAAACATTCTGTTAGTGGAGGATAATGAGGATCACATAGATCTGACGTTGAGGGCGCTGAAAAACAACAATCTCATAAATGACATCCATGTTGTTAAAGATGGTCAGGAGGCGCTCGATTTTGTATACCATCGGGGCAAATACGAAGACACGGAAAAATACCCCAGGCCGGGTTTGATAATTCTCGATATCCACCTGCCCAAGGTGAACGGTCTTGAGGTGCTGGAAACGCTGAAAAAAGACCACGATTACAAGTCTATCCCCATTATCATGCTGACCACGTCATCCAGGGATGAAGAGATAGCGAGAAGCTATGCCGGCGGGGCTAACAGCTACGTGACCAAGCCGGTGAACTTTGAGGAGTTTATGAAGAAAATCAAAAGTATGAAACTCTACTGGACCATCGTCAACTCACTGCCGAAAGAGTGAGGACGTTGACACCAGAAAATCAAGCATAGCGCGGCATATTGGAGAAACGGTTCTCCTTTTATCTATGATAAGATAAAATTTTCGTAACATGCAAATCCCTTTTAACTGTAGGGTCTTAAGCGATCCTGTTTCAAGCTCGGTCTCAATAGCTCTTGAAGATAGAATAGACACACCGAGACCTGCTTTAATGCCTTCTTTGACCGCTGTAGAAGATCCAAGCCTGGCAACAACATGGAGTGAATCAATAATCTTTGATGCAGAGGGACCAAGATACTCTTCTATTATTCTCAGGGTTCCTGAACCGACTTCTCTTAATATAAACGGCTCATTAGAAAGCTCTTTTATATCAATCTCGCCTTTTTTAGACCAGCGATGATTTCGAGGCACAGCCAAAACCAGTTCGTCATTCCACAGCTCCTTGAATATAAGTTCCCTGTTCGCACTCTTTGACCCGACCACGCCGAGATCAAAATCCCCATGAAGAATGCGACGCTTAATTTCATCTGTGTCTGCAATGGCCAACACAACTGATATTGATGGGTATTTTTCATTAAAAAGTCCAATAGATTTGGGAAGGATGTATTCGCCAGGTATTGTGCTTGCGCCTATATGAACCTCCCCCTTTTTAATGCCAAGAAAGTTTTCCATCTCAAGGCAGGCTCTTCTTTTCATATCCAGCAGCTCATTTGCGTGCTTATAAAGAAGTTTGCCGGCCCTGGTCGCAACAACCTGCCGGCCCAATCGGTCAAGCAACTTTGCTCCAACCATACTTTCAAGGTTGGCGATTCTCTCGCTGACAGATGCCTGGGCCAGAAAAACAGCTTCGGCTGCTTTTGAAAAACTTTTTAATTCAACCACCCTGCAAAAAATCTCCAACTGCCGAAGGTCGAAATCTATTGACGGTTTCTTAACAGATTTATGTCTCATTGAATTTTTTCCTTTTCAAATTCTAATCCGTTTTATATTCATCGCAAAGTCGCAAAGAAAACAAAGAAGCTTATATTTGGACTAAATAACTTCTTGTATTACATGATAATTTTTAGTAGAGTCAACTTTATTTTAATTTTGATGCTCTCGTAAAAAGTCATTTGTAAGCAAGATTGAGCAGTTTTGGAAAAAGATTCAGATTGAGCCTGACGTTAAAAATTGCAAGCTGTTTGAGGCCGTTAGGCCGAGTTCTTGCAATTTAGACAGGATTAATCTGAATCCCAAAAATGCTCACGGAGCGAACAAATCGTACTTTTTACGAGAACATCAATTTTGAGGGGAAACATATGAATGCAAATCAGGAAAAATTAACCGAACTTTTGCAGGATCTTGTAAAAATCAATTCCATAATAGCCACCGAATTAATCCAGCTTGTAGAAAATTCCAGCAGGCAGATACGCGGCGAGATACCCGGGGCATGCATAAAAGCACATGCGGGATTAAGAAAAGAGGTTATAGAGATTGCTGAAAAATGGCACAAGGATTGCGCTTTGTTAAGGGAGCACAATCTAAAGCATGATTAAATAAGTGAATTCGTAAATAAAGGATACCGCTATGTTTAATTTTCTTTTCAAAAAAGAGAACCGTGTTGAAGTATTAATTTTTGAATACATGGATACATTGAAACTTACCCAGGAAAGCTTTTTAGATGCAATAAATAGCTGCCTTGAAGACCAAAAGTGTGATGATTCTGAGTTTCTTATCACTCAGACCCATAAGCACGAGTCCAAAGCGGACGATATCCGCGATGAGATAAATAATCTGATGTACAGCAAGGCCCTGATTCCTGATTCACGCGGAGATATTATGCAGCTTATTGAGTCAATAGATATGATCCCGCATTTTTTTGAACGTGTTCTGTTTGTCATGCAGACTCAAAAATTAAGCATACCGGACTTCCTTGTTTTAGATGTCAAGGACCTCATACGCATCAGTCTTGAATGCTGTGATCTTTTATCCAGGCAGTTAGCCCTTCATTTGAAGCAAAAGCCTGGAATACGCGCCATCCTCAGCACTATTGACACAAACGAAAGCCACTGCGACCATATTGAACGGCGTATTGTCAGTAAAATCTTTGATTCAGATCTGGATCCGTTCCTTAAACTCCAGCTAAAAGAATTAATCGTAACCATGGGGGAAATTTCGGATCAGGCTGACCGGGTATCCAAGCGGATTAACATTATCAACATGAAGCGGCGGGTATAATGTTTTCTCTTTTAGGCGGAGTTTTTTTAGG
>JABMRH010000111.1 GCA_013202725.1 Desulfobacteraceae bacterium | reverse complement strand
TTAAAGAAGAGGAAGTGCATTTGGAGGAGGTAACTTTAAACACAATGAGACCTGTTTTTGTTGAAGCTCCACTTGGGGTTTTTTCCAATATCTTCTGAGCCGGACAAGCCGGAACCAAACATGCAATGGCGCTATTACAGTTTTTATATTCACCGCAGAGTCGCAGAGGACGCAAAGAAATCTATCTTTTTAAATTGTCGTGAGAGGCGACAATTTAAAAACTAAGCTGTCTAAATCTAAATACAATATATCTTTATTATCGCGAAGCGATGGAGATCATTTCTTTTCTGCCCTCTCAGCAGAAAAGAAATAACATTTTTCCTTTGCGAGCTTTGCGCCTTGAGCGAAGCGGGCGGTGATAAAAAAGATTAGAAATTAGTGGATTAGGAGGCAGGAGAACCGGCAACCGTGAACTGTGAACCGTAAACCAAATTATTATGTTTTCACTTATTGATTATAATTATGATCTTCCTGAGGAGTTTATTGCTCAAAAGCCGGCAGACAGGAGAGACCGGTCGAGGCTGTTATTTTTGCGCCGCAGGACCGGAGAGGTGTCGCATCATCTGTTTTATGAGATTTGTGATTTTCTTTTGCCGTCGGATGTGCTGGTTGTAAACAACACAGAGGTTATTCCAGGACGGCTTTTCGGGTATAAGGATACAGGCGGAAAGGTTGAAGCCCTTATCCTTGATTATGCCGGATCTAATAAAAAAAAAGGAAAAAATAAAGAATTTGTTTTCGAGTGCCTTCTAAGGGCTTCAAAACGTCCAAAACCAGGAACATCATTTGCTTTTGACCAGGGATTAAAGGCCGAGGTGATAGATTTTCAGGATGGAATTCATAAGCTAAGATTTTTTTATGACGGCGATTTTGAGAACCTTCTTTACAGGATAGGCAATATGCCGCTTCCGCCTTATATTAAAAGGAACGGCGGAGTTTCTCCGTGCGATGACAGAAAATCCTACCAGACAGTTTATGCCAGACAAAAGGGGGCGGTTGCGGCTCCTACGGCAGGGCTGCATTTTTCAGAAAAGCTGCTTGAAAAAATAAAATCCATCGGCGTAAAGATAGTTGAAATTACCCTACATGTGGGATATGGTACTTTTTTGCCGGTAAGGGTGTCTGATATAAGGGATCACAAGATTCATTCCGAGCAATACTGTATTTCAAAAAATGGCGCTGCAGTAATAAATCATGCAAAGGCAAAGGGCGGCCGGATTGTGGCTGTGGGCACGACCTGCGTGCGCAGCCTGGAGTATCTATCTGATAATAACGGAAATGTTTCTTATGGAAGCGGGAATTGCGATCTCTTTATATACCCGGGCTACAGGTTTAAAGTTGTTGACGCTATGATCACAAATTTCCATCTGCCTCAATCGACCCTTCTTATGCTTGCATCGGCTTTTGCAGACCGCAAAAATATTCTGGCAGCATACAACGAGGCTATAAAGGAAAGGTACAGGTTTTACAGCTACGGGGATGCGATGGTGATAATGTAGATAAGTGTTAGGTGTTAAGTGTTAGGTGTTAGGAAGAGGTAATGACGTGATATGAGCTTCCTTCCCATTATAATGCCGCAAAGCGGTATAGTGGAGCTTTTTACGATGCCATCATATATGAACATCAGGAAATTCTGGCAATGATTAATAATGAAACGCAAAAATCCCCTTTTTTTACCTTACGCCGTGAAGGTGTGGTCTGCCTGTTTCTTGTCATAGCCGTACTTGCTGGGATCTTATAAAAACTGACAGGGATTTGGAAAATATAAGAGGCACTTTGCGATATAAAGAACTCGTAAACATTGAAATGCATTGACAACAATTTTGGAAATATCCTTGAGAATTGCAGAAAAAAAGATTATCATATTGTTGTTTTTTGGTGGACTCGTTTGCCCACGTTTTTATGATGGCAGCAGCAAGAAACGTCTTACTTATGTCTCGTCTCATATAATCGCATACCGGAGGTAATAGACGGGTATTATGAAAAACAGAGCGGATCTATCAGTAAATATTGGGGGGATAAAACTAAAAAATCCGGTAATGACGGCATCCGGCACATTCGGGTATGCCAGGGAGTTTGAAAATCTTATTGATCTGAACCGGCTTGGCGCTGTTATTGTTAAGGGTTTGTCGCTTGAACCATCCATGGGTAACCCACCTCCAAGGATAGTTGAAACTCCATGCGGCATGCTCAATGCCATTGGCCTTGAAAACGTCGGCCTTGTATCATTTGTTGAAGAAAAACTCCCGTTCCTAAAAGAACTCTCAATACCCATCATTATAAACATTTACGGAAAAGATAACCGGGAATATGCGGAACTGGCGTCACGCATTGATGATATTGAAGAAATAGCCGGCATCGAAGTCAATATCTCATGCCCCAATGTAAAGGCAGGAGGCGCCGCATTTGGAACCGATCCCGATGCAGCCTGCAAAATAGTAAAGGCTGTCAGAAACAATACCGGCAAACCACTTATGGTAAAACTTACTCCAAATGTAACCGACATTACTCTTATTGCCCGCAGTGTGGAGGATGCGGGCGCTGATTCCATATCATTAATAAATACGATAACCGGTATGGCTATAGACATTGAAACCCGACGGCCAAAGCTTGCAAACATAACCGGAGGGCTCTCCGGCCCGGCAATTAAACCAATAGCTTTGCGCATGGTATGGCAGGTAGTTCAAAAGGTTAAGATCCCTGTAATAGGGGTTGGAGGCATCATGACCGCAGAGGATGCGCTTGAGTTTTTAATAGCAGGGGCGGCTGCCGTTCAGATCGGCACGGCGAATTTGATTAACCCGCATGCCACAATTGACATTATTGAAGGAATAGAAGCCTTTCTTATAAAAAGAAATATCCCGCGGGTAACAGATATTATCGGGAGTTTTCAAACCTAATGGCGGAATTACAATGCTTCCGGTGATATTACCGGATGGGCTTTTAAGTATTCCAGCCTGTTTAGCCCGTTAATATAAGCCTTTGCGCTGGCTGTGATGATATCCGGATCAGCCCCTCTGCCAAGAGCAATAAGCCCGTCTTCATTTAAGCGCACAGTTACCTCGCCCTGTGCATCTGTGCCGCCGGTCAGGGCGCTTACAGAAAATCTTAAGAGCTCCGATCCCGTCCCGGTAAGTTTTGCTATTGTGTTAAAAGCAGCATCAATCGGGCCATTTCCATAACCTGCGCCCTTCACAGAGCGTCCATTTATTGTGAGCTTAACACTCGCCATGGGAAGAACCGTTGTCCCGCTTATCACATGCAAATACTCCAGACAGAAAATGTCGGCAGTCCGCAATATACCTTCTGTAACAATAACCTCAAGATCCTCATCCACAATATCTTTTTTCTTATCCGCAAGCTCCTTGAACTTTTTAAAGATAAGATTTAATTCTTCGTCTGAGAGATCGTATCCCAGTTCCTTTAAATGTGAGCGCAGAGCGTGCCTTCCTGAATGTTTTCCCAATACAAGCTTGCTGGCGCTGAGACCTATGGTATCAGGCTTCATAATCTCATATGTCATGGGGTTTTTCAACATGCCGTCCTGATGAATACCTGCTTCATGCGCAAATGCGTTGGCGCCGACTATAGCCTTATTCGGCTGCACAATAATTCCTGTTATCATACTGACAAGCCGGCTTGTCGGATAAATCTGCTTGGTGTTAATATTTGTTGATATCGGGATATAATTGGGTCTTGTATGCAGAGCCATTACCATCTCTTCAAGAGATGTATTTCCTGCCCTTTCTCCGATTCCGTTTATTGTAACTTCAGCCTGTCTTGCGCCTGCGATTATTGCCGCAAGAGTATTGGCTGTGGCAAGACCAAGATCGTTATGGCAGTGTATGCTCACAATTGCTTTATGGATATTTGGTGTATGTGCCATTACATATTTAACAAGATCCGCAAATTCCTGTGGAATGGCGTAGCCTACTGTATCAGGAATATTAATGGTTGTTGCGCCGGCCTCTATTACTGCCTCAAAAACCCTGCACAGAAAATCAGGATCACTCCTTGATGCATCCTCAGCGGAAAATTCTATGTTATCGGTGAGAGATCCGGCATATTTAACCGCTTCAACTGCTTTTTTTACAACCTCGTCCCGTGTCATTTTCAGCTTGTAATCCATGTGAATATCCGAAGTTGCGATAAAGGTATGTATCCTCGGTTTAGCAGCATTACGGATAGCGCCCCAGGCACGATCGATATCCTTTTTAGATGTCCGGGCCAACGCGGCGACTTCTGTGTTTTTCAACCTTCCCGCTATGTTGGAAACCGCCTCAAAATCTCCTTCAGATGCGGCAGGAAACCCTGCTTCCAATACATCTACACCGAGTTTTTCCAGTTGCACGGCAATCCGCATCTTTTCAGCGGCATTCATGCTGGCTCCGGGAGACTGCTCACCATCTCTTAAAGTAGTATCAAATATTATTACTTTTTCATT
>JABMRH010000110.1 GCA_013202725.1 Desulfobacteraceae bacterium | reverse complement strand
TTGCTGCAGGGTTCTTCAATAAACATATAGTATGTCTTGTTATGATAATTCGCTGATGATATATAGTATGTTTTACAAAATCAATCCAAATTAATAACTTACAGAGATCGTCAAATAGTCAAATAGTCGAGTCGTCGAGTTGGAGAATAATTGCTGACCAGTCAACTACTCGACCACTTGACGAGGTCTGAACTTAAGAATAATGTTACGAAAAACAATGTATAGACAAAATAAATATCGGCCGAGAAAAAGAGGCAAAAAGAAAAAAACAGATAATGGTTTGTTGACGCTAAAGTTAAAGCCACAAGCAGACATTAGACTGAAAAAGGTTTTCTCGTCTATAGGTGTGCCAAAAAAATCGGCCTTTAAGCCGGACCCTTTTCAGCTAAAAGCGCTTTCTGCAATTAAAAAAACTGACTGTCTTGTTACAGCTCCGACAGGCGCCGGTAAAACCTGGATAGCTGAAAAGGCAATAGCGGAAATACATGCAAAGCAGGGCAAATCCTGGTATGCATCCCCTTTAAAGGCATTATCCAATTCAAAATATTATGAATTTTCAGCGATCTTCGGGGCTGATAATGTCGGGATATTAACGGGTGACAGAAAAGAAAATCCTGAAGCGCCGATTATTGTCGGAACCACAGAGATATTGCGCAATAAGTTATACGATGCCATGCATTTTGGTGAAAGCTTGTCAGCAGATCTGGTAATTCTGGATGAAGCCCATTTCTTAGGTGATGAAGAAAGAGGGGTTGTCTGGGAAGAGATAATGATATACCTTCCTCCCAGAATACCTTTGCTTTTGCTTTCAGCTACAATCGGAAATGCGCATCAGATTGCCGGATGGCTTTCATCAATTCGCTTAAAAAAATGCATTGTAATTGAAGAAAAGAAAAGACCTGTGCCCCTTTCCCCACTTTTTTTACATCCATCGGGAACGCTTCTTCCCCTTACGACTCAAAGCGCTAAAAAGAGAAATGGAAATATCTACAAAAAGGTCAGTGACTATTTAAACCAGAAGAATCCGCCGCTGATAGCTCCTCCGCGCAGACTGCCGCCCTTTGGGCAGATCATGCGTGTTTTAGATAAATATAATCTCCTCCCTGCCATTTTTTTTCTAAAATCACGCTTAGATTGTGATAATGCTCTTAAACTTTGCACAGAAAATCTTCTAATTGATCAAGACAGGCAGGACAGGAAAATATTGCTCAGCCGAAGAATCAAAGAGCTCGCGGCTAAAAACGACCGTATTAAAACACATCGCCAGCTCCGCTTTATTAAAGATTTTGCGGTCGGCTCTCATCACAGCGGACAACTGCCTGTATGGAAGATGCTGCTGGAAACGCTTATGACAGAAGGACTCCTTGATGCGATCTTTGCAACCTCTACTGTTGCGGCAGGAGTGAACTTTCCGGCCAGAACGATTGTTTTTCTCAATTCCGATAGATTCAATGGAAAAGAATTCTTACCTTTAAACTCTACTGAGTTTCATCAAATGACGGGAAGGGCCGGCAGAAGAGGAATGGACAACATCGGATTCGCAGTGGCAATTCCCGGAAGATTCATGGATATAAGGTTAATCGCAAAGCTTATAAACTCGCCGCCATCTGATGTAACAAGCCAGATAAGGATTAACTTTTCCATGGCTCTTAACCTGCTCGGGTCCTATGACCTTAACCAGATAGAAAATCTTCTGAAAAAATCTTTTGCATCATACTTGATTACAAAAACAAAAAAAGGATCAGACCTGATTTATAAAAATGATGATAAGTTTCTATGGCAGGACTTTATGCGGCATTTTAACTTCCTGGAAAAAACAGGCTACGTGGCAAAAAACAGTAAGTTAACAGATGACGGTATATGGGCTTCCCATCTGAGGGTTGACCAGCCTCTCATGATAGCCGAGGGTTTTAGGCTCGGTCTCTTTCCCGAATCTGATCCAGCGCTTCTTGCCGCCATAATGGCATCATTTGTTTTTGAACAGGAATCAGACGAAAAAATTGACAATAAGTTAATCCCCAAAAAGCTTCTAACTGCTTTTTCCAATATTGAAAGAAATCTCAAGCCGTTTGCAAAGCGCCTGACGGATAAAGGATTTGAAGTGCGGCCCCTGTTTTTAAGGCCGGCTTTAACAATCTATGCTTGGGCCACTGGTCAATCCTGGGAAAAAGTGGTTTCTATTTCCAAAATTGAAGAAGGTAACCTTGTCATGCTGATTCTTCGCACCACAGATCATTTAAGACACATCAGAGCCCTTAGAGAGGTTTTTCCAAGGGCCGCCGCAATATCGGAAAAATCAATCGAACTTATCATGAGAGATCCTGTGATTATCGATTATGAGCTGTAAGGATACTTCAGTTACTACTTGCTCCTGACATGGTTTCTACTGATTAAACAGCAAATTATTTCATCCTATCATATAGGTTCCCGTGCCAACCGCTATAAGCACATCCTTGTCATTACGAAGAGCTGTCCGTGTGACGACAACTTTATTCCCCATACGCATAATCGAACCGGTTGACAAAAAATAATTCCCCTGACCGGGCCTTAAAAAGTCAATTCTAAGGTCAACAGTACCAATTCTAAATATCCGTTTCGCTATATCCTCAAACGGAGATCCGGCCATTTTTTTGAGCACGCCTACCGATACGATTGCACCGCCTGTTACATCTAAAACCGAAGAAATAACACCGCCGTGCAACATCCCGTATTTATAATTCCCAACAAATTCCTCTTTCATCTCCAGCTTTATGCAGACATTGTCCTCTTCCAAAGCCATTATCTTTAATCCCAAAAGCCTGTTAAACGGTATCTTCTCCTCATAGAGGTCTTGCAAGAACTTCAACAATGCAGCAAAATCCGTCTTCATATTAATCATAGTGATACACCTTTAAATAATATTTTACCTCAATTGAGCGTTTCGCTTAATTAATACCTGAACAAAAACTCCTTAGTTGCGAGCCGTCATTGCGAGGAGTGAGAAACGAACGACGAAGCAATCCCCTTATTTCCAAGAGATTGCTTCGGTCATGCTTCCCTCGCAATGACAGGAAAAGTGTAAATTGAAGGGTTTTCGTTCAGGCACTAATTAAAGTAAAACTATATAACATCGAATAGCTGGTCAAGAGGTTTTGCCTGAATGTTGTTACAGAGAAATTTTATTGATAAAATTTAAAGGTTGAGTTTAACTGAAAGCTGATATTATGCACGTTTGGGAAAAAGACTCGTAAAATCTAAATCCAACAATGATACCTGAATCCAACATAACAAACATTATGGAGCTTACAAAAGATCAGCTTGCTTCATGGCTCAAAGATCATGATGTCGAGGCTTATCGCACTGAACAGATCATGAAGTGGATCTATTTTCGCCAGGCAGATGATTTTGAGATAATGACGGATATTAAAAAGGAGATCAGGCAACTCCTCTCACTTAATTTTACGATAGACCGTCTTGAGAAAAAGCAGATCGAAATATCGCAGGACGGCTCCAGAAAATACCTTTTTAAACTAAGAGATGGGCAATGCATTGAAAGTGTGCTGATTCCTGAAAAAAATTATTATACTCTATGCATATCAAGCCAGGTGGGCTGCGCACAGGGATGCAGGTTTTGCCTTACCGCAAGAGGAGGTTTTGTGCGGAATCTAACAAAAGGTGAAATCCTGGCCCAGGTACGCGACATCATGAATGATCTGGATGATCCCGAAAAACTGAAAAATATAGTTATGATGGGCATGGGCGAACCACTGGCAAATTATAAAAATGTAGTTGGCGCTATTGACACCATAACCGATACCAGGTGCGGGCTTGGATTTTCAAACAACAAAGTCACACTTTCCACAGCAGGATTGGTTCCAAAACTACAAAACCTGAATCAGGACGCAACTGTCAACCTGGCGATATCATTAAATGCAACAGATAACAAAACTCGTGACATGCTCATGCCGATAAACAAAAAATATCCTCTTGAAATTCTGCTTAACGCATGCCGTAAATATAAGTTGCCGCCCCGTCAAAGCATAATGTTTGAATATATTCTCCTAAAAAATATAAATGATTCCCCTGATGACGCAAAGCGCCTTGCCAACCTGCTGCGTTCAATAAAGGCAAAAATCAATCTCATACCGTTTAATGAATATGAAGGCAGCGAATTCAAGTCACCGGAAGAGGATGTAATTAATAACTTCAAAGAAATCCTGCGCAAAAATAATTATATCG
>JABMRH010000109.1 GCA_013202725.1 Desulfobacteraceae bacterium | reverse complement strand
TTCCCGGAATTATTTCCCAGGAAATACCACGCAATGGCCGCTATTTTCTCATCCATAATCTTAATTTCATGCTAAAAGGATGTGGTTCAGAAAGCAAAAGAAAAGATTTCAGATATGAAAGATAGGGGTTGAATTATTTATTTTTCAGTTTTTTTTCCAGCTCTGCAAAAAGATTTTTTTGTTTTTCTGCCTGTTCAGCCTGAAACAGCTCAATTTTTTTTGATAAATCCTTTTTGTTGCTCTGAAATTTTTTAAGCTCTTCTTCTAATTTACTCTCCCCAAAGCCCCGCGGAATTTCTTCTATTTTTAAATGGTTCTTGACAAAAAGCATGGTCCCGTATGCTCCTTCAACAAACTCTATGATTCCCATTTCACCAAGCTTTTTGCATATAAGATTACCATGCTCCAGAGAAAAGGATATCATCTGACAAACCTTTTCAATAGAAGAGGAAACAGTATCCTTGTGCTCAAGAATCCTTATTGCCGCGACTACAAGATGTGCTTTAGTATATAAGTCTATCTCTTTCATAACGGCTCCGAGACCTTTAAAAATATCCCCCGTTCAAATGCGTCGCTTCTTGACATAAAAGTTCAAGCAGAGTAACATTTTTTAATTATATGTCAAGTTGGGAAATCTATTTTAAGGGGGTTGCCATGACTGAAATAATTGATGTAAAGGCAAGGGAAGTTCTGGATTCAAGAGGAAACCCGACAGTTGAGGCGGATGTAATTGTCGCCTGCGGAGCTGTTGGTCGCGCTATTGTGCCTTCCGGCGCTTCAACCGGAACACGTGAAGCCCTCGAGCTTCGGGATATACGATCAAAGCGTTTTAATGGAAAGGGGGTTAACAAGGCCATTAAAAATGTGACGGATATTATTGCGCCGGCTGTGCGCGGCATGGATGCGGCTGATCAGGGAACCCTTGATAACTATATGATTAAATTAGATGGCACTCCAAATAAATCAAAACTGGGAGCAAATGCCATACTCGGCGTATCCATGGCAGCCGCAAGGGCCGCGTCGCTTGCCTATGGATTGCCTCTTTTTAGATATTTAGGCGGAATAAATGCCAGATATCTTCCTCTTCCCATGATGAACGTGGTTAACGGCGGCTCACATGCTGCCAATAATCTTGATATTCAGGAGTTCATGATAGTGCCTGTTGGAGCAAAGTCAATTGCCCAGGCGATTCAGATGGGAGCGGAGACCTTTCACAGCCTGAAAAAGATATTGAAAAAAAAGGGGCTGGTTATTGCTGTTGGTGATGAGGGAGGTTTTGCCCCGGATCTAAAGTCTAATGAAGAGGCAATAAAATTAATAATAAACGCTATTAAATCAGCCGGATACAAACCAGGGAAAGATATCGGGCTTGCCATGGATGCGGCTGCAAGCGAGTTCTATAAAGAGGGAAAATATTATTTAAAATCGGAAAATAAAAAACTTACAACAAAACAGATGATCGACTATTATGAAAATTTAATTGAGAAATATCCTATCCTTTCCATTGAGGACGGCCTTGCTGAACAAGATTGGAACGGCTGGGAACTGATGACTGACAGACTGGAAAGCTCTATCCAGATTGTCGGCGACGATATTTTTGTCACCAACCCGGAGATATTTGGCAAGGGCATTGAACGGGGAATAGCAAATTCCATTCTTATTAAGTTGAATCAGATAGGGACGGTAACCGAAACCCTTGATGCCATTGAAATGGCTAAACAGGCTGGATACACGACCGTAATATCCCACAGGTCTGGAGAAACAGAAGATACATTTATCGCAGACCTTGTAGTCGGCATAAACGGCGGCCAGATAAAAACAGGTTCCATGTCGCGTACCGACAGGATCGCAAAGTATAACCAGCTCATCAGAATTGAAGAGGAGCTTGGTGACGGAGCCAGATTTTCAGATGATATATTTATTGCATAACAAAAAATGTATAATTACCTGAGACTTTTGAAAAATGCCTTTGCGCTAATATTTTGCCTGGCAATGGTTTTGTGCTGTTATACACCGGCAAATTGTTATGTTCTGCAAGGGCCGCATCTTCTGGATTTAATGATAAAAAAATACGGGAACGCCAAAAAACTTTTAGTTTCTCAAAACCTGATTTTTTACGACAACAGCAGGCAAATGGGGGCGGTTGAAATAAACGAAACATTAAGCTATCTTTTTCCGGAAGAGTTCCGCTCCGATATTTTATCTGAAAATACCCAAAAAATTCATGTTGTATCAAAAGACCGGACATTAACAATAATCGACGGAAAAATCACAGACGATTTTCAATCAGTATTTGATATTTATAAGGATCTTATTCTTTATCGTTCCAGAATATTGCTCCAAAAAAGGCTTGATATGCTTGGGGTTGACGGATCAATTGCAAGCCTGGGACGTTTTCGCGGTAAAATAGCCTATATAGTGGGCGCTCAATACCCTGACGAATCAGCGTCTCAGGTGTGGATAGATAAAGATACGTTCAGGCCGATTCGATGGATAATCAGCAAAAAGACGGGTAACGGCAGGCGAGATGCCATAGAATTCAGGTATGTTCAATGGAAGATGTTCGATAACAACTGGTATCCGATTCGTATCGAAATTTATCAAGACGATACTTTGCTGCGAGAAATTGTTGTTGATAATATCGATACAACTCCTTCATTTTCAGAGGATCTTTTCGATATCAAGAAACTGCAATCAACCTACATGGAGTCTGATCCGGGTAAGCAGAAACAACGCGACCCGGAAGAATTAAGTGAGATTCAAAAAACTATTGAGGAATTCAAAAAAATATATAAATAATTTAATCCTTACCCCTTAATCCCTTACTCCTTTCAATGAGGTTATTATATGGATTATGATACAAAATTTATAATTGTTACAGGCGGAGTTCTTTCCTCGCTTGGCAAAGGGCTGGCTTCCGCATCCATTGGAGCGCTTCTTGAAAGTCGCGGGCTTACCGTTACCATTCAAAAACTCGACCCTTATATTAATGTCGATCCCGGAACAATGAATCCATTCCAGCACGGTGAGGTTTTCGTAACAGATGATGGTTCTGAAACCGATCTGGATCTTGGGCATTACGAGAGGTTTACCCACGCAAAACTTGGCAGGGACAATAACTTTACAACCGGCAAAATATACAATTCCGTCATAACCAAGGAACGTAGAGGAGATTATCTGGGGGGAACTGTCCAGGTCATTCCGCATATTACAGATGAAATTAAGGAAAGCATCAAACTTGTCGCTGATGGAGTGGATGTAGTCATTGTGGAGATAGGCGGCACAATCGGTGATATAGAAAGCCTCCCTTTTCTGGAGGCCATCCGGCAATTCAAAACCGATGTGGGCAAGGAAAATATTCTATATATCCATCTAACCCTTGTTCCTTATATTGCTGCTGCAGGAGAGCTCAAAACAAAGCCGACCCAGCATAGCGTAAAGGAACTTCGAAGCATAGGCATTCAGCCCGACATACTGCTTTGCCGTACCGACAGATACCTGTCTAAAAGTATTAAGTCCAAGATAGCGCTTTTTTGCAACGTGGATGTTGATGCGGTAATCACCGCCAAAGATGTTCAGTGCATCTACGAAGTTCCTCTGATATTCCGCAAGGAGGGGCTTGACGACAAGATTGTTGAACTGCTCCATATCTGGACAAGAGCGCCCAGACTCGATGCCTGGGAAGATCTTGTCAAAAAGTATAAAAACCCAAAATATTCCGTCAACATAGCTATAGTCGGAAAATATGTAGACCTGACGGAATCATACAAAAGCTTGAACGAAGCCCTGTCTCATGGCGGTATCTCCAATGATTGCAAGGTGAATCTTACATTCGTCGATTCAGAAAATATTGACGATGACAATTGTGCCGGCACTCTTGGTATTGCCGACGGCATACTGGTTCCCGGTGGGTTCGGATCTCGCGGCATTGAAGGGAAGATCTGTGCGGTTAAGCATGCAAGAGAAAACAAAATTCCGTTCTTTGGTATATGCCTGGGAATGCAGATAGCAGTTGTTGAGTTTGCGCGCAATGTGGCCGGCATGCCGGAGGCACACAGCAGCGAGTTTGACGAAAAAACTCCGCATCCTGTTATTTATCTCATGCTTGAGTGGTATGACGACAAAACCAAAACAATGCAAAATCGTGATGAAAGTTCAGATAAAGGCGCTACAATGCGCCTTGGAGCATATCCATGCAAAATCAGGCAAAAAACTTTTGCTTTTGAAGCATACTGCAAGGAAAATATTTCAGAACGCCACCGTCACAGGTATGAATTCAACAACACTTATAAAGACAAACTTGAGGAAAGCGGACTTGTCATAAGCGGCACATCACCGAACGAAGAACTGGTTGAAATTGTCGAAATTAAAGACCACCCATGGTTTCTCGGCTGTCAATTCCACCCGGAATTCAAATCACGCCCAATGGACCCTCATCCTCTGTTCAAAGATTTTATCAAGGCCTCTCTTAAGCAGGCAGGGCAAAATTAAAAAGCTTTACTAAATTTGATGAACTCGTAAAAAGTCCCTCTGTCCTGTCATTTCGAGTGAAACGAGAAATCCTTGTTTCTACGACAGGAGAAATCTTACTGCAACCTATTGAAAATATAAGATTTCTCCCTGCGGTCGAAGTGACATACTGGCTGAATCCGACTTTTTACGAGTTCATCAGGCTTGATTTACGGGATATAGGGGACGTTGTTGACTATGTTGAATAACTCAATTGCGGTTGTAGACAGAATGGAGCCAACTATTCAGGAGAGCAAAGGGGAAATAAGTCAACCTAGTCAACCGCGTCCCGTATGCTTCCAATTTTTATAATCCTCGATGAAATA
>JABMRH010000008.1 GCA_013202725.1 Desulfobacteraceae bacterium | reverse complement strand
TTCATCTGTGTAAATCTGTGGCTGAATAGTTACTATTATTCAACCCTGACCCCTGGCCCCTGTTCTCTAAAGCTTGCTTATTTTGACTCTGCTTCGCCGCTTTTTTTTTGACAAGCGTCTTCTCGGCCCTTTCTTCTTGGTAGTCGGAACCCAGCCCTCTTTATCTTCCATGCCTGATCCATTGGTGTCAATGTATGCAGCCATTGTTACCTTTTCTTCAAACTCCGGCGAGCTTATAGTGGCAGCGCCCTGAGATTCAGCATAATTTACAATATCCAGATCAGAGCTGACAATTAAGGCCTTTTCTCTTTCCATAGCCGCCATCCTCTTAATCACAGTATCGGCCGACTCTCCATTACGGGAAAATAGTATTTTGACTCCATTTAGTTTTTCTCCGCGCCGTGAAAAGGAAGGAGCATTTGTCCCATCAAAAACTACTGTTATTTTGTGTTGTTTTATCTTTCTGTATTCGGCAAGAGTGTCAAGCAGAGCCTCTCTGCCTGACTGCATATCCCTGCGGTCAATAACGCTCAGCCTGTCTGACTGTCGAATAAGATTATAACCATCTATAATAATATGAATAGACATATTTATATATGTTTAAAAAGGCCGATCAGGCGGTCGAGATCATCATTTGTGTAAAAATCGATTACAACCTTTCCTCTTTGTCCGTGTTTTTTGATCCTAACCTTAGTACCTAAACGGCGTGAAAAATCCTCAGCAAGATCCTTAAGGTATATTTCTTCTGAACCCGGCTTAGACTTTTTTGGTTTTTTCTTTTCTGATTTCAATTGTTTTATCAGGGCTTCGGTTTCCCTGACAGACAACCCTTTTGAAACAACGGCCCGCCATGCTGCCCTTTGCTGTGCCGATGTTTCGGCGCCAAGCAAAGCCCTTGCATGTCCCATGGCCAGACTATTATCCATTATGCTGGATTTGATTTCTTCAGGCAATTGCCTCAGTCTCAAAAAATTGGCTATAGTCGGCCTGCTTTTCCCGACACGCAACGCAACCTGATCCTGCGTAAGATTGAATTCAATCATGAGATGATGATATGCCTCGGCCTCTTCCATGGCATTTAAGTCCTCACGCTGAATATTTTCAACAATGGAAAGCTCCAGCAGATTTTCATCTGAGGTATCCTTTATAATAACCGGCACCTTATCAAGCCCGGCCATTTTAGCGGCCCGGAGTCGTCTTTCACCGGCTATAAGCTCGTAACCGGTTGCGTCCTTTCTAACCAAAAGAGGCTGAATCATTCCCTGCTCTTTGATTGAGCTGCTCAATTCATCCATCTCATCTTTGGAAAACTGCCGGCGGGGCTGATACCGGTTTGAACGAATTAGTTCGACATCACAGAAAAAATACTCTTTTGAATTATTCTCAATAGGAGCAATATCAGGAAGAAGGGAGTCAAGGCCTCTTCCCAGGGCCAATTTCCTGCGCTTTTTCGGACTCAAACCAATCTCTTTTTTTATTTTTGTCTTTTGCATTGACCGCTCATTATCTCCTTTGCCAGGTTAAAGTAGTTTTGCGCCCCTGTTGAAACAGCATCATAAAGCAATATAGGCTTCCCAAAACTTGGAGCCTCTCCCAAGCGCACGTTTCTGTAAATAATAGTGTTAAATACCAGATTCTTAAAATATTTTTCCGTCTCTTCAGCAACCTGCCGTGACAAATTGGTTCTCTTATCAAACATGGTTAGAAGTATACCAACAATTTTAAGGTTTGGATTAAGGGTATGCTTGACGCGCCGCACTGTTTCTAAAAGCTGCCCAAGCCCTTCTAATGCATAAAACTCGCACTGAAGTGGAATCAGCATATAGTCGGCAGCCGTCAAAGCGTTAACTGTAAGAAGGCTTAAAGAGGGCGGGCAGTCTATGATGATATATTCAAATGAATCAACAAGCTGGGCAAGAAGATTCTTTAAAGCCATTTCACGGTTGGGATCGGACATCATTTCAACTTCAAACCCTATAAGCTCTACACGTGAAGGAATAACCTTTAAGGAATCTATTTCGCTATCTACGATAAGGCTCTTTGCGTCGGCTTTGCCGATCAAGCCATGATACAAGGTTTTATCAATAGAGCTTTTTTCAAGCCCGATTCCTGTTGTAGCATTACCCTGGGGATCACAATCAACTAAAAGGGTCCTCTTTTCCGAAACAGCCAGGGCTGCCGACAGATTGATTGCCGTGGTAGTTTTGCCTACGCCCCCTTTCTGGTTGGCTATACATATAATATGTGTCATAATAAAAAAATATAGTCGTTCAAAGGTTCAGGGTTCACTGAAAATCTCAACCGTTGGCAGGATCGAGAGCTTTGAAAAATGTTTAACTATTAACATAAAACTTGATATTTGCAAAGAATATAGGGATAAAAGTTTCCTAAAAAGTCAAAATCGGACCATGAAACTTATTACAAAAAAATACATTGTGATTATAATATTGATTATCTGCATGCTTATTCCAAACCAGGCTTTCAGCATGACAGTCAAGCAGGAAGAGGAGCTATCGCGTGAATTCATGAAGTATGTCTTAAAACATGTTGAACTTATAGAAGATCCGCTCATTGTCAACTATGTGAATAATGTAGGCAAAAGGATTATCTCCGCACTTCCTCCACAGCCCTTTACATATCACTTTTATATAATAAAGGATGATGTTTATAATGCCTTTGCCAGTCCTGCCGGCCACATTTTTATTAACAGCGGTTTATTTGAAGCAATGGATAACGAAGAAGAGCTCGCCGGAATATTAGGCCACGAAATCGCTCATGTGGCATGCCGGCACATTTCCCAGAAAATAGAAAGATCAAAAAAAATCGGATTGGCTACCCTTGCCGGCATTGCAGCCGGAATATTTCTCGGAACCGGTGGCGCGGCAGTGGCGGCAAGCGCCGTAACCGTCGGTTCAATGGCGGCCGGTCAATCTATTGCGCTTGCTTACAGCCGCGAAGATGAGATGCAGGCGGATCAACTGGGGCTCAAGAACCTCGCAAAGGCAGGATACGGCGGCAGCGGTCTGTTATCAGCTCTAAAAAAAATCCGAAGCAGGCAGTGGTTTAGTTCTGATCAGATCCCCACCTATCTCACCACACATCCGGCAATTGAGAATCGCATTGCCTATATCAGCTCCAGGCTTGAAGACAATACAAAACTAAAAAGCCGGACATCAAGTAAAGCCTGTTATAATTTTGCAATAACACATACAAGACTGGTTGCTATGTATGGAGATGAAGGTACGGCCTTAAGGAAATTCCAAATATATACAGACAAACATCCCGAAAGCCCTATGGCGCATTACGGTTACGCTCTGATCCTGGCAAGAACAGGCAACCGAAAAGATGCAATAGCTCATCTTAAAACAGCATTAGAAAAAAAGGCGTTTGATCCGAATATCTTAAGAGATCTCGGCAGAATCTATTTCTTAGACGGTCGATATCCGGAAGCTCTAAATTCTCTTAAAGGGGCCGCCTCCATGGCGCCGGACGATCCGGAAACCCTTTTTTTTATCGGGCGCACTCAAATAGAGCTTGGAAGGCTTAAAGAGGCTATATCCACATTTGAGAAACTGATCGCAAAAAATCCTGATTATACCATGGCATTATATTTCCTCGGCAATGTTTACGGCAAGTTGGGAAAGCTTGAAGATGCCCATTATTTTTTAGGGATTTATTATAAAAACAAACAAAATTATAAAAATGCACTGTTTCATTTAAACAGGGCTTTAAAGACAATAATCGATCCCGACAAAAGGAGCAAAATAGAAGAGCTATTGAAAGAAATCAGAAAAAATGAGGCGGAAATGCATAAAGAAGATTTGTAATAGTTCAGCCAGTCACAAAGTCACCATGACCTTAATTATGCTTTTAGGAGTTAGCTTTTAGCAGTTAGCACAATAATTTCAATATATTGCTAAAGGTCAACATTTC
>JABMRH010000108.1 GCA_013202725.1 Desulfobacteraceae bacterium | reverse complement strand
CGTCATGCCGGACTTGATCCGGCATCCAGAACGTATTAAATTTACTGGATTCTGGCTTTCGCCGGAATGACGGAAAATAGAACTTTTCGACTTTTTACGAAACCATCAATGCTAACACGGAGAATTGTAATATGCTGCTGAGTGAAATGAAGGAGGGGCAAAGCGGAATAATATCCGGCATGGGCGGTAATAGTGTCTTGCGAAGAAGGATAAGAGAAATGGGCATTCTTAATGGAACCCAGGTGTATGTTGAAAAATATGCGCCCCTTAAAGATCCGCTTGAGTTGATAATCAAGGGCTGTCATATATCCCTTCGCGTTGAAGAGGCTGCCCAGATAACGGTCGATGATGTTAAACAGGATTCTTTATAATGCATAAAAAGAGTATAACAATAGCTCTTGCAGGCAACCCGAATTCAGGCAAGACAACAATATTTAACAATATTACCGGAACCAGGCAAAAGGTTGGAAACTGGCCGGGGGTAACAGTTGAAAAAAAAGAGGGGATAGTCAGCAAATACGGTTATGATCTTAAAATTGTCGATCTTCCCGGAACTTACAGTTTAACGCCTTTTTCCATTGAGGAGATAATTGCAAGGGATTTTGTTCTCGAAGAATGTCCGGATGTGGTGATCGATATTATCGATGCATCCAATCTGGAACGAAGTCTTTATCTCGCAACACAGTTAAGAGAAACCGATTGCAGGATTATATTTGCCCTTAATATGGCGGATATTACCCGGACGCAGGGAACCAAAATCGATGCTGAAAAGCTTTCCGAACTGCTTGATCTGCCTGTAGTATTTACAGTGGGCAATAAAAATGAGGGCATTGATACGCTTTTAAGAAAGGCTGTTGAGCTGGCCGAGTCAACAACAGAAATCCATCAAAAACGCAAGGTCAAATACAGCAAGGATATTGAAAATGCGATTATTAAACTTCAAACTTTTATCGAAAATAAAGTTGAAGCAAAGCCTGCCTATAATTTGAGATGGACGGCAATAAAACTGCTTGAAAATGATAAAATTGTAAAGGAACGGATTTTCCGGAAGGCGGGGGACAAAAGGGATGATTTGCTTCAGGAGGTTCAGAGGCTTCGCGCGCACCTCACGGATCGTTTTAATGATGAGCCTGAAATAGTTATGACCGATGAACGTTACGGTTTTATTGCCGGAATAGTAAAGGAGGCGCTTACAACTTCACCACAAAATCGCGTTGATATATCCAGAAATATCGACCTTGTTTTAACGAACAGGTATTTTGGATTTCCGATCTTTATTATATTTATCTGGGCAATGTTCCAGGTTACCTTTTCCATTGGAGCCTATCCAATGGAATGGATCGACAGGGGGGTTACTCTTCTTGCTATAGGGCTGAATGGTCTGTTGCCGGACTCTATTTTGAAAGATCTCATTGTAAATGGAATAATTCCCGGAGTAGGGAGCGTTGTAATCTTTTTGCCGAATATTTTAATCCTTTTTTTCTGTATAGCCATCTTTGAAGATACAGGCTATATGGCAAGGGCGGCTTTTCTGATGGACAGAATAATGCATATTATCGGTCTTCACGGAAAGTCCTTTATACCGATGCTTATGGGATTCGGCTGCAGTGTTCCTGCCGTAATAGCCTCCCGAACTCTTGAAAGTGAAAAAGACCGCATTCTTACTATTCTTATTACCCCCTTTATGTCCTGCTCGGCTAAACTACCTATTTATATAGTTCTTGCCGGCGCCTTTTTCAGCGCAAAGGCCGGCACGGTAATATTTGCAGTTTATCTCGTCGGAATAATAGTTTCCATTGTATCCGGACGATTGTTCAGAACTACCCTGTTAAAAGGGGCCGATGCTCCGTTTGTAATGGAACTTCCTCCATACAGGGCTCCGATGCTCAGGAGCCTGTTGATTCATATGTGGGACCGCGGCAAGATATTCTTAAAGAAGATGGGAGGCGTGATACTTGTTGGTTCCATTATTGTTTGGACGCTTTCGGCATTTCCCAGGAACATACAGTATTCTTTAGATTATACCTCAGAAATTGTTAGGGTAGAAGCATTATATGAGCCGGAAATTATGGCTGCCGATAAATTCGACAGAGATGTAATTGAGAAAAAAAAGGATGCGGCCATAACAAAGCTTATAATGGCAAGAAGAGCGGAAAAGACGGAAAAATCTTTTATGGGGAGGATCGGCAAGAGTATCGCTCCTCTGTTTGCGCCTCTTGGAATAGACTGGCGCGGAAGTGTGGCGCTTCTTACCGGTTTTGTGGCAAAGGAGATAGTTGTCAGTTCGATGGGCATACTTTATGCTGTTGAAGAAGAGCCGGATGCTCTTCATAGCGCTCTTGTCGCATCCGATATGACGCCCCTTTCCGCTTTTTCAATGATGGTTTTTGTGCTTTTGTATCTTCCATGTATTGCTACAATGGCAACCATATGGCGGGAGACAGGGGGATTTAAGTGGATGCTTTTCTCTCTTCTATACAGCACGTCGCTTGCATGGGTTGTGTGTTTTTGTGTGTATCAGGGAGGAAAGATTATAGGAATTAACTAAAGAACGCGATGCAAAACTTGAAATATATAGTTACAGCGACAATTTTTTTTATAATATTTAGCGGTATTGCTCTGGCTGAACGCTTAACTGTGATATCGTCAGTTGCCAATGTACGTTCCGGACCGGGCGCTGGTTATGATATTTTATGGAGGGCTGAAAAATATTATCCTATCGTGGTTATAAAAAAATCAGGGCCATGGCACTTTTTTCGTGATTTTGAAGAGGATGAAGGGTGGATACATAAATCGCTTATCGATAAAATTCCGTCCGTCATTACAAAGAATGCAAAGTGCAACATCCGGTCAGGCCCGGGCTTAAACTATAAGATATTATTTTATGTTGAGAAAGGAATTCCGTTTAAGGTTATTAAACGAAAAGGCAAGTGGATTAATATTCAGCATGCTGATGGAGACAGGGGGTGGATTCACAAGTCTTTGGTCTGGTAAGAGACCTTTGAAAGGAGCAATATGGCTAAGAAAAGGATAACGAGAAAACAACTGATAAAAGGACCTGATGAATTTATAAGCTTTTCATCCAGATTATTAGAATCTGCGATAAAATATAAGGTTCAAATATCATTTGCCTTAGGTGTAGTTGCATTGCTTATAATCGTTGTTTCAGGGATTCGGTATTTTTCAAATAAAGCCGAAAACAGGGCATTTGCCTTGCTGGACCAGGCTATAACCGGATATAATTTTATTGTGAAGGATAATGGACATGAAAAGGCTTACCAGAATATTAGTCAGAATTTTGATTTTATTATAAAAAAATATTCAAGAAGAGATGCCGCAAAACTTGCAGGGCTTATATATGCCAATATTTGTTACAATGCGGGCGATTATGAAAAGGCAACAGCCTTGTATAATAAATCTTTAAAAGACTTTAAAAATTACCCATCGATTAACACATTTATTCTGAGCGGAACGGGTTATAATTATGAAGAAAAAAATGATTACAAGAACGCAGTGAAGTATTTTGAAATAATTGTTTCACAATCAGGCGCTATCATGAAGGATCAGGCTCTTTTCAATCTTGGCCGGCTTTATGCAACAATGGGTGAGAATGAGAAAAGCATAGCGGCTTTTAAGAAGATTATTTCCAACCATACCGATTCAATCTATATTGAACTCGCAAGGGAAAGGGTAAGCGGTTAAGACCCTTGCAAAACGCTTGCTTATTTCCAACAAGTTGCCATCACAAATTGCGCTAACTGCGGAGAATGCGAGCGAATTCAAAAAGCTCTTATAGACAGCCCTTCTAAACATAATATCATTGAAAATTCGCCTTTTAAATAACGGAAAATGACAAAACCACAAAGAACTGTAAAACTGGATGAAACCACAACGGAAATTATTCTTGAAAGTATATCCGATGGTGTTTTTACGATAGACCACAACTGGCAAATCACCTCGTTCAACCACGCCGCTGAGGAGATAACCGGGATTTCCCGAAAGGAAGCAATCGGGAGGCACTGCTGGGAAGTTTTTCGTTCAAACATGTGTGAAGGTGATTGCGCCTTAAAAAGAACGATGAAAGAAGGCAAATCGTTTGTCAGTACATCTACCCATATTATTAACAGTGAAAAAAAACGCATCCCCATCACGGCATCCACCTCCCTTTTAAAAGATAAAAAAGGAGAAATTCTTGGCGGGGTCGAGATATTCCGGGACCATAGTCTCGTGGAAGAATTACGGAAGGAACTTTCCGCTCGTTTTCAGATGGGGGATATGGTAAGCAGCAGCACGGCGATGAAAAAAATTTTTAATATCCTGCCGCAGGTGTCTGAAAGTGACAGCACGGTACTTATTGAGGGAGAAACAGGCACTGGCAAAGAGCTGGCGGCAAGGGCAATCCACAATTTAAGCCACCGTAAAAATGAGCCTTTTGTTGCCATTAACTGTGGCGCCCTCCCGGACACGCTGCTTGAGTCAGAGCTTTTCGGCTACAAGGCCGGCGCCTTTACCAATGCGGTCAAAAACAAACCGGGACACTTTGCCCTTGCGGAAGGCGGCACGATCTTTCTTGATGAAATCGGGGACACTAGCCCCGCATTTCAGATCAGGCTTCTGAGGGTCCTTGAAGAAAGAGAATTTCAACCCTTAGGTGCTGTAAAAAAAGTAAAGGCGAATGTCAGAATTATCGCCGCAACTAATCAAAACCTTTCTGAGATGGTGGACAAGGGTGCGTTTCGTCAGGATCTCTTTTACCGCATCAATGTGGTACAGTTGAAACTCCCCCCGCTTCGGGAACGGATGGAAGACATCCCGCTTCTTGTCGAGCGATTTATCGGCAAGTTAAACAGAATTCGCGGAAAGGCCGTAACCGGTATTGATCAGGAGGCGCTTGAAGCGCTTATGCACTATGATTTCCCCGGTAATATCAGGGAACTGGAAAACTTTATCGAGCATGCCTTTGTGCTGTGCATGGAGGGGAAAATTCAGTTGCGACATATGCCGATCAACCTGTCTTTGCAATCTCTGGCTGCGGATAAACATGCAACAGAACATGATACTTTAAAATCAGCGGAAATAAAGATCATAGCGGATGTACTGAAACGGAACAACTATAACCGCAAGGCTGCGGCCAAAGATCTCGGAATGCATAAAAGCACGCTTTTCCGAAAGATCAATAAGCTGGGGATAGTTCTTCCAAAAATTGACGGGCGCTCCGACCGAAAATAAAACCATTCATAATGTTGCATAATTGCGACTTTTTGAGTCGCCTTTTTGCACGTCTTTCTGCCTGCGCAAAACCATGCAATAGCCGCATCTGCACCATAAGTATTCGCAATTATTAAATATCAGCGTTAAATCAATTCGCAATGACACATTGGCATGTTGTTTGCTACTTCTTTTATGAATAAGGAGGTCATTCAGGATTATGAAAATTGCGCTTACTGTCTGGGAAGACCGGATTTCACCGGTGTTTGATGTTGCAAACACGCTTCTTTTAGCAGAAATTGCAAACGGCGAAGTATTAAACAGACAATTTGCGGCTTTTAATCCTGTAATATCATCACGTCTTGCGGAAATGCTGAAACAAATGGGTATTTCAGTCCTGATATGCGGCGCTATTTCGGAAGTGCCTGCAAATATCATTGCAGTGAACGGCATAGAACTTATTCCTTTTATTTCCGGCAATGCGGACAGGGTGATTGACTCTTTTGCAAAAGGCAAACCGATTATCCCGGCATTTTCAATGCCGGGGTGCGGGAAACAGTGTCGCAGACATGGTAAAAAAAATAATTATTTTGCTCAACAAAAGGAGGCGAAGAACATGCCAAAAGGTGATAGAACGGGACCGCAAGGCCAGGGCCCGGGATCAGGAAAAGGCAGGGGAGGATGCAAAACCGGAAAAGGCGGCAATGCGGGACAAGGTAAAGGCCGAGGCAGTGGACAGGGTTCAGGCCGAGGCAGTGGACAGGGTTCAGGCCGAGGCAGTGGACAGGGTCGTTAAGGCAGAAGATAAATATATTTATTTTTTAAAGGAGGTCATATTATGCCGGGATTTAACGGAACAGGGCCAATGGGAGCAGGCCCGATGACAGGAGGAGGCAGGGGATTTTGCAACCCAGCAAACGCAGGATATGAACGATCCGCGGTCGGGACTGCTGGTTTTGGCGGCGGTATGGCGTATGGCCGTGGCTTCAGAGGCGGCTTTGGACGGGGAGTAGGGCGCGGTTTCGGTAGAGGGTTTGCCTTGAATCAGCCCCCGTATTTCAATGCATATCCCCAAGACGCAGCAAGTGAGCTTGATATGCTGAAAGTACAGGCTGATTCAGCAAAAAACATGCTGGATTCAATTAACAAAAGATTAACGGAACTGGAAAGATCTTCTGAATAGACAGCTATTCGCATCACGGGTGACTGAAAATTGCTCAACAACCGAGCAACGCCAGATTTTTTTATTGGATGCAATATTTTCTTTCCCTTAATCAGCCTTCAGTGAAAACAAATTTACTGAGGGCTGATGCGGGGAAATTTTAGTTGAAAGGATATGGAGGATACTGGATTGCAGTTTCACAATATATTTAAATGGTTCAAAATAGTTCAACGCAGGCGAGATAAATGATACATGTATTACTGGTAAGTTCTGATAAAGATTTTTTTATTGATTTAGCATCAAACATGGAAAAAAATGTCAATTTGAGCATTTCCCGGGCAGTGTCTGGCGTCAATGCCCTCTCCATGATTTCAGTTAATAGCTTTGAACTGGTAGTGACTGATGAATCACTTTCCGACATGACCGGTCTTAAATTCGTGGAAAAACTGGTTTCAACAAATCCGATGATCAATTGTGCCGCAGTCAGTTCTCTTTCATCCGAGGATTTTCATGCAGCAAGCGAGGGGCTTGGCATTCTTATGCAACTGCCGCCCCGGCCGGATAAAATTCATACAGAAAATCTGTTGCAGTACCTTAAGAATATTTTAAACATTACAAACAGAACAAGCTGATTAAACAAGGAGTCTTTTTGCTTATGATTATAAGTATTGCAAGCGGAAAAGGTGGAACAGGCAAGACAACTGTGGCCACAAATCTGGCGCTTTCACTTGAATCCGGTGTTCAACTGCTGGATTGTGATGTGGAAGAACCCAATTGCCATCTCTTTTTAAATCCACTAATTGAAGAAACCGTAACTGTTTTTACACCTGTGCCTGAAATCGATGAGGATAAATGTACTTTCTGCCGGAAATGCGTTGATATTTGCCGGTTCAAGGTTATCGCCATAGTCGGAGAAACCGTTCTCACGTTTCCGGAACTGTGTCACAGTTGCGGCGGTTGTATGTTGGTATGTCCTGAAGATGCCATAACCGAAACCGGCCGTGAACTCGGTGTAATTGAAAAAGGCAGTCTAAATAATATCGATTTTGTGCATGGACGTCTCAGGATTGGTGAAGCAATGTCCCCTCCCCTGATCAAAAAAGTCAGATCCTTTGCCCGGTCTGATAAAATCAATATTATTGATGCGCCTCCGGGTACGTCATGCCCGGTTATTGCCGCCATGAAAAACACTGATTTTGTTTTATTGGTAACCGAGCCCACGCCTTTCGGTCTCCATGACCTGAAACTGGCGGTTGAGGCAGTTAAAATTTTGGGCATTCCCCACGGTCTGGTCATTAACTGTTCAGATATCGGTGACAGCCGGGTACAGGAGTATGCCGGGCAGGAAAACCTGCCGATTTTGATGGAGATTCCCTTTGACCGGCGAATCGCTGAAGCCTATTCAAGGGGGAGGCCTATTGTGGAAGAGATGCCTGAGTGGAAAGAAAAATTTCTAAAATTATACAGTCAGGTGGAAAAACTGGTTGAGCAAAGGAAATGAAATTCAATGAGAGAACTGGTGGTTTTAAGCGGCAAAGGCGGTACCGGAAAGACAAGTTTGACATCTGCTTTTGCGTCTCTGTCAAAAAACAGTGTTCTGTGCGATGCGGATGTAGATGCCTCAGACCTCCATCTGCTGATGGCTCCTGATATCAAACAACGCACCGATTTTAAGGGCGGCGGCATTGCGGTCATTAATCCGGATCAATGCACCGGGTGCGGTCTCTGTATGGAAGTTTGCCGGTTTGATGCTGTTAAAGAAGGTTTTAAGGTTGATGAAATTGAATGCGAGGGCTGCGGGGTCTGTGTGGATCTCTGCCCTGAACGGGCAATCGATTTTCCGATCAAAACATGCGGAGAATGGTACATTTCAGAAACACGGTTTGGCCCGATGGTTCATGCAAGACTCGGCATTGCTGAAGAAAATTCCGGCAAGCTGGTTGTTCTTGTCAGGCAGGAGGCAAAAAAGCTCGCTGAAAGTAAAAATATCGACCTGATCCTTACCGATGGCCCGCCAGGCATAGGGTGTCCGGTTATCGCTTCACTCGGCGGTGCCACCGCTCTGATTATTGTAACTGAGCCCACGGTTTCCGGGCTGCATGATATGGAACGGGTCACGCAGCTTGCAACCAATTTTAAAGTGCCGTGCATGGTATGCGTTAACAAGGCTGATTTGAATCCTGAGCAGGCAGAGGCGATTGAAAAACTGGCCCGAAAGAAAAACCTGTCGGTTCTCGGTCGTATTCCGTTTGATCCTGTTTTTACAGAATCTATGATTCAGGGTAAAAATATTATTGAATATAAAAATGACTCAAAGATCAGTCTGATCGTCAGAGAGATATGGAACCAGATTATTACATCACCGGCCATGAACAAAAAGGAATAATGGATTAAAATATTATTAAATTAAAAGGAGACCTTTTATTATGAAAGACGGAAGAATCGCGGTTCCATCCAACGGACAGGGCGGTCTTGACGGAACCAGGGCAGGACATTTCGGCCATTGTGAAGTGTTTACTTTTATTGATGTGGAAAACGGAGAAATAAAAAATGTTTCAACACTACAGAACCAGGAACATGTCCAGGGCGGATGCATGGTTCCTGTCAACCTGCTGGCGGAACATAAAGTTAACGCTCTCGTCGTCGGAGGAATCGGCATGCGACCGCTTATGGGGTTCGGACAGGTAGGTATTGATGTCTATTATGACGGCGAACGGGCTGACATAAGGCCTGTGGTTAAAGATCTTATCGCAGGCAATCTGCAAATTATTGCAAACGACCAGGTTTGCGGTGGTGGTGGAATGAATCCGGCATAAAGGAGAAATAAAAAATGAAAATAGCTGTTACATCCAAAGGAACGGATCTTGATTCACAGGTTGACCCCAGATTCGGGCGCGCTGCCTACATTCTTATAGTTGATACACTCAGTCTTGAGGTTGAGGTGTTGAATAATTCAGAGAATGTAAACGCGTTTAGAGGCGCCGGGATTCAGGCGGCCGCCATGGTAAGCGACAAAGGCGCGGAGGTTTTGCTTACAGGTTTCTGCGGCCCCAGTGCATTTAAGACGCTTGAGGCTGCAGGGGTAAAGGTGGCAATTGATGTCAGCGGCACGGTCAGGGATGCTGTAAAAACCTTTAATGAAGGGAAAGTGCCCTTTGCTGATGGCGCTAATGTCGAAGGGCAATCCTAAAAAGATCTGAATTTTTCTGGCAGCAAGCGCATATATTGAAAAAACAGATGGAAAATATTGAATCCAGAATCAAAAACCTAAAATAAATTTTCATATCATTTAATTTTAACAAAAGGAAAGAATTCATATGAGCGACCATTTTGATGCTTTTGTAGAAACTCTGCAGGAGCAGATATTTGATGAAACGAAAGAAGCCTTCGGGGAAGCAGGTTTTCAGCGCTGGCGCAATCCTCTTTACAAGGGAAAGCTGGAAAATCCTGATGCGCATGGGCGTATTACGGGTAGCTGTGGTGACACAATGGAGATTTACCTGAAATTTAAAAATGACCGTGTAAGTGAAGCATCATATGTCACTGATGGCTGTGGTTCAAGCACGGTATGCGGTTCTTTTACAGCAGAGATGGCAATCGGAAAAAATCCTGATGAACTTTCTGAAATCACCGGTGAAATTGTATTACAAAAAATCGGCAGATTTCCAAAAGAGGATGAGCACTGCGCCTTGCTTGCCGCAGAGACTCTCCAGGAAGCGTTGCATAGCTATTTAATTAAAGACAATATACCGGGCGAAAAATGACGGCATCCAAAGAATTAATTACCGTACATGTAAATGTTGAAAACGCCAAAAAAATTGCAGGTCGAGATGAAAAAGGTGTTTATCGAGTAGACACAGCGGACTGGGTGGGCAAAATGATTTCAAATGCATCGAATACCGGCATGGCCATAAAACTCTCGGAAACAAAGCCCGATGTTATCCACTTCAGCTCATGCATGGTCAATGCGAAACCGGCATGCCCCTATATTTCCCCGGAAGAAATGGCAAAAATCCTTGAGGAGACAACCGGTGTGCCAGTGGTGCTGGGCACGCATGACTATCACTGAAACAGCCCCCCATAAGATATATGAAAGCGGAGATAAAACCGATCTGTTTTGCTCATAAATCCTCCGCTGTGAAAAGAATTGGATAAAGCAGTCTCATGAAAATCACTATTATATACGACAATACCGCATGGGATAAAAATCTTACGCCGGACTGGGGATTTTCCTGCCTTGTTGAAGCATACGACCGGAAGATTCTCTTTGATACCGGCGCAAAAGGCGAAATTCTGCTTAATAACATGAAAAAACTCGATATTGATCCTTCTGAAATAGACATGGTTTTTATATCACATGATCACTGGGACCACACGGGCGGGCTTTTGGATGTTTTGAAAAAAAACCAGGGTAGCGTGTATCTACCGAATTCCTGCAAAGGAGCCGATAAAGCCGTTAACACGGTAAGGATCAATGATGCGCTTAAAATTTGTGAGAATATCTATTCCACAGGCGAGATTAAACATATTGAGCAATCCCTTGTCATCCGGATAGGGGATGAAGTGGCTGTTGTCGCGGGATGTTCCCATCCGGGGGTGCGGGAAATTGTCGGAGCGGCATCCAGATTCGGCAACGTTACCACACTGGTCGGCGGCCTGCACGGATTCAATGATTTCGATCTGATAGATGATCTGAAAAAAATTTGCCCGACCCATTGCACTCAGTATATACAGGAAATCGCGACACTGTATCCTGAAAAATATATCCCCGGCGGCGCGGGAAAAATAATTGCGTTATAGCTATGAAAACCGATTACGATTGGGGGGCGGACTTGGGGTGCTATGGGCTGAAGATCTGAGCCCTCAATCATTGGTACAGGCATTGCAAGAGGAAGCTGAGGTTAAGAACTTTCATAAAGGGCGAAAACATATAGGGTTTTAGGAGAAAAAAATCGGCCAAACATGGGAGGTATGCTTGGCCGTTAAGGAGAAAAACAGATGAAAAAATTATCAGGTTATCTATTAGCTAAGCAACTTGCGTGCCAGGTTGTATGGCTAATGCGCCCAACTCCTTTATTGCTGAGTTATCAATAGGTTATATTCTTCGTTAAGATTGCTTGCCATTATAAACCATTTATTATTACCAAAATCGGTTTCCATTTAGAAACGCCTGGTTTCCATTTGGAAACCGATTGCGTTTTTTATTTTTCCCTCACTCGACTACTCGACTACTCGACCATATCCGAAGACAGTCCGTGTCTGCTTATTTTTTTGCTCAAGCCGCTTTTGCCGATTCCGAGAAGTTCAGCGGCATTGGACTGAACATCATTTGTGAGCTTCAAAGCCCTTTTGATCATATTTTTTTCAACCAGAGCAAGAGTCTCATATAATTTTGCATTGCTTGGTATTCCGTCAAGATACATTGAACTGTCAACATTATTCCTGAAATCCTTTGGAAGATCGGAGACCCTGATGATTTCATCAGGACACATAATCATCGCCCTTTCAATAACATTCTCCAGTTCCCGAACATTTCCGGGCCAGTTGTAATTGTTAAAAAGACGTTCAACTTCATTGTCAAGATCCTTAACAGGAGTATCTGAGCTACGTTCGTCAGCATATTTTTTTATAAAGTGATTAATTAAAAGCCGGAGATCATCTATGCGTTGTTTCAGAGGCGGCAGGACAATATTCACTACGTTCAACCTGTAAAACAGGTCCTCCCTGAAGCGGCCCTGCTTCATCTCTTCCTTTAACTGTTTGTTCGTGGCGGCAATGATACGGATATTGACGGAAACCGGCTTAACTCCGCCGACCCTTTCAACAACCTTTTCCTGGAGAACTCGTAATAATTTTACCTGGAGACCTTGTGAAAGCTCGCCGATTTCATCCAGAAACAGTGTCCCTTCATCAGCTATTTCAAACCGCCCCTTCTTCATTGCTATGGCGCCGGTAAATGCCCCTTTTTCGTGGCCGAAAAGTTCGCTTTCAAGAAGATTTTCAGCAAGGGCGCTGCAGTTTACGGCAATAAAAGGTTTATCACGCCTCGGGCTGTTGAAGTGAATGGCTTTTGCCGCCAGCTCTTTCCCTGTGCCGCTTTCACCTTCGATCAAGACGGTCGCATTAGTTGGCGCAACTTTACGGATTATCTCAAAAACATCATGCATTGCCTTGCTTTTGCCGATTATGTTGCTGAAACTGTACTTTGACTTTACAGCATTACGCAGATATCTGTTTTCTTTGACTATGCGGTACATTGCAATGGCTTTGTTCACATAAATAACCAGCCTTTCATTATCAAAAGGCTTAAGAATATAATTGTAAGCCCCTTTTTGCATTGCCTGTACCGCCTTTTCCACTGTGCCGTAAGCAGTCATCATTATGACCGGAAGATCAGTGTTCCTGGTCTTGATCTTTTCAAGCAACTCGATGCCGTCCATTAAAGGCATTTTCATATCGGTTAGAACCAAGTCAACATCGGAGTTGTTCAGAATTTCAAGCGCCTCTTGACCGCTATTGGCGGTTAAGGTTGTAAAACCTTCTTCTTCCAGTACAGCGCTTAATATGGGCGGATAATTTTTTTCATCATCTACGATCAGGATAGTCTCCATGTCTATGCCCCTTGCTTAACAGGTAATTTAACTAAGACTTGAGCGCCTCTTGTAGATCTGTTATCAATGTGAATAATTCCGTTGTGCATTTCGATAATGTTTTTTACAATGCCCAGGCCCAGGCCCGTACCCTTTTCCTTTGTAGTAAAAAAAGGTTCCCATATCTTTTCCATAACATCTTCCGGCATACCTTCCCCTTCATCTTCAAAAGTAATTGTTACTGAGTTATCCTTTGAAGTAAGCTGAATATCTATTTTTCCGCCACCTGGCATGGCCTGCATGGAGTTTATCAATATGTTAAGGAATGCCTGATATAACATGGCGGAATCGGCCATTATTTTCGGGAGATTATTATCATAATGCTTCTTAATTATATAGCCCTGTTTTTCTATCTGTGATGCAAGAAAAGTAATATTTCTGTCAAGCACTTCTTCAACACGGCACGGGGCAAGGTTCGGCATTTTAGGTTTCGCAAAACTTAAAAAATCTGTTATTATATTATTTAGTCGATCAGATTCTTCGATAATTATATCCGGAATAGCGCTTGAAGGATCAAAATGGTTCATTTTTTTCTTTAGAAGCGCGGCTGAACTCCTGATGATTCCCAGTGGATTCCGGATTTCATGGGACACACCCGCCACCATCTCTCCCAACGAAGACAGATGCTGTGCTTTAGTTAATTGCTCCTTAAGCCGCAGCCTTTCCCGGGCTCT
>JABMRH010000107.1 GCA_013202725.1 Desulfobacteraceae bacterium | reverse complement strand
CTTTTGCCCAATTTCGGCGTCAGGCTCAAATTTTAAGCCTCGAAATACTAAATGTATTCCTATGTTTAAAATTTTTGCCTTCCTTGAACTTGAACAAAATAGAGCATTTTTCAAAGGTCTCTAAAAAATTATTATGCAAACCAGAATAGACAATAAAAAAATCGTTCTTGGTGTATGCGGCGGCATCGCGGCATATAAGAGTGTAGAATTATTAAGGCTCCTTAATAAGCAAGGGGCAAAGGTCAGGGTAGTAATGACTCAAAATGCCCGGTCTTTTGTCGGGCCGCTGACCTTTGAAGCATTATCAGGTTATCCGGTCTGCTTTGACCTTTTTCAAAATAGTGACAGCAAAAAGGATTCTTCTATAAAGCACATTGATTGGGCGAGGGATGCGGATGCGGTTATTATTGCCCCTGCAACAGCCAATATTATCGGCAAGTTCGCAAACGGCATAGCTGATGATGCCTTGAGTACATTCATGCTTGCCTTAACAGCCCCTGTTCTTTTGTGTCCATCAATGAACAGCCAAATGTATGCAAATAAGGCGGTTTGCAGAAATCTTTCCATGTTAAGGGCCGATGGATATTTTATCGTTGAGCCGAAAGCAGGGGAGCTTGCATGCGGCGATTCCGGTCCGGGACGTCTTCCTGAACCAAAAGATATACTGGACAGGCTTTTACACTGTCTTGCCCCCAAGGATCTGAAAGACAAAAAGGTTCTTGTAACCGCCGGTCCGACAAGGGAACCTATCGATCCCGTGAGGTTTATCAGCAATCCTTCATCAGGCAAGATGGGCTATAGTATTGCAAGGGCAGCAGAGCACAGGGGAGCCGAGGTTGTTCTGGTTACCGGCCCGACAAATCTTCCTGATCCGGTCAACGTAAAGGTAATCAGGGTGGAGACGGCAAAGGAGATGGCTCTGGCTGTGTTTGAGCACATGGAAGAAGCCCGCATTATTATAAAAGCGGCGGCGGTTTCCGATTACAGACCTGTTAATTTAGCAAAACAGAAGATAAAGAAAGGAAAAGATGAAATTACTTTGTTTCTGAAAAAAAACCAGGATATTTTAAAGGAACTTGGCAGGAAAAAAAAGAATCAGGTTCTTGTCGGTTTTGCTGCGGAAACAGAGAACCTTGAAATCAACGCAGAAAAAAAACTTGCAGAAAAAAAACTCGATATCATTGCGGCAAACCTTGTTGATAGTCTATCTTCCGGGTTTGGCACAGATACCAACAGGGTAACGCTTTTTTATAAAGATAAAACAAAGGAGGCTCTTCCTGAAATGGGAAAGGATGATCTGGCGCATATTCTTCTGGATAGGATTGTGAAAGTGTTAGATGTGAGCAGATGATAGTTATTAAATGGCAAATGGCTGGGAATTAAATATTGTTGTTGAAGAGGTGAAAAACTATCTTCGTTTTCTGGCTGAAACCGGGTGCACCGGTTTTGACTGTGAAAAGAAAAGTCTTGAGACCATTGAATGTTGGGGAAGAGACATGGCATTTATACCGGAAACACTGGAGCAAATACGCTCTGATATTGGCGACTGTTGCTGCTGCAAACTATCAAACAGCCGTAAAAATATTGTCTTTGGAGCGGGGAGCCCAAAAGCAAGGCTTGTATTTGTAGGCGAAGGACCGGGCTTTGAGGAGGATAAAACCGGCGAACCGTTTGTTGGGGCGGCAGGCAAACTTCTTACCAAAATAATTCAGGCCATTAAACTTACACGTGAGCAGGTATATATTTGCAATATTATAAAATGCCGTCCTCCCGGCAACAGAAATCCTGAGCCCGATGAAATCAAGGCATGTTTCCCTTTTTTGGAGCGCCAGATCGCTGCTCTAAGGCCGGATTTCATATGCGCTCTCGGACTTTTTGCAACACAAACCCTCCTTGAAACAAAAGAGCCTATCTCAAAGCTCAGAGGGCGTTTCCATGATTACAAGGGGATTAAGCTTTTGCCTACATATCATCCTGCATATCTTCTTCGCAATCTGGATAAAAAAAGGGATGTCTGGGAGGATATGAAGAAACTGATGAATGAAATGGGGGAATAAAAGCTTTTTGGTTGTTGTTGCGGAGTATTTGATATGAAATACAAACTTTTCATAATCACCCTGTCGGCATTATTGCTGTTTTCTTCTGCAAATGGTTTTTCAGGGGAAAATGAAATCTATATTATCAAGGCATCAGGCGCAGTAAGTCCTGCCATAGCCAACTTTTTAAAACAGGGGATTAAGAAGGCATCAGATAATGATGTTTCCTGCATTATCATTGAGCTTAATACCCCGGGAGGCTTAGCTGAGTCTATGCGTGATATTGTAATGGCCATACTTGCAAGCAGGATTCCTGTTGTGGTCTATGTCTCTCCCAGCGGGGCAAGGGCTGCCTCGGCAGGGGTTATGATTACTATGGCGGCAGATATTGCCGCAATGGCTCCGGGAACAAATATCGGCGCTGCTCATCCGGTAGGAGCCGGAGGGAAAAAGATAGACAAAACCATGTCTGAAAAGGTGGTTAACGACATGGTGGCTCATGCCAGGAGTGTTGCAGGCAAACGGGGGCGGAATATAGAGTGGGTTGAAAAGGCCATTCGTGAAAGTGTTTCTGTAACGGAAACCGAGGCCCTGAAACAAAATATCATCGATATAGTGGCAACAGATATGGATGATCTGATCAGACAGATTAACGGCCGTGAAATTAAGGACAAGGGAGTGATTAACCTTGACAATCCCAGAAGGACGATACTGGAAGAAAATATAAGAACAAAAATTTTAAAGATAATAAGTGATCCTAATATTGCATATATTCTTATGATGATAGGCATGGCCGGGATTTATTTTGAACTATCGCATCCCGGCGCTATTTTCCCAGGAGTGGTCGGAGCCATCGCAATTGTATTGGCATTTTTTTCCTTTCAGACACTTCCCGTCAACTATGCGGGCATACTCCTCATTATACTTGCGATGATATTTTTTATTATGGAGATGAAGATTACAAGCTACGGTCTTCTCAGCATAGCAGGGGTAACCTCGCTTTTTTTAGGCTCCCTGATGTTGTTTGATAACGCAAGTCCTGAACTAAGGGTAGCGTGGCAGGTGTTTTTGCCGACAATCGTTATAGTCTCAGGTTTTTTTGTCACACTTGCGAGCCTGGTTTTTAAGGCGCAGGTATCAAAGCCTAAAACAGGCGCAAAGGGCCTTGTCGGTGAAATCGGAGTTGTAAAAGAGGATATCATGCCTGAGGGCAAGGTTTTTGTGCACGGGGAGCTCTGGAATGCGACTTCAAAAAACCGGATAAGCAAGGGGGCAAAAGTAAGGGTGATAAAGGTGGTAAATCTCGTGCTCGATGTAGAGCAGGTCAGTATTAGCCGACAGGATAACCAATGAACATGATTTTCAAAAAAAGGAGAATAAAATGTATACAGTAATTGCAGTTATTGTACTTGTAGCCTTTTTTCTGTCAACAGCCATACGAGTATTAAACGAGTATGAACGCGGGGTTATATTCAGGCTTGGCAGGGTTATAAAGGCAAAAGGGCCCGGCCTGATCATACTTATTCCAATTATAGATAAAATGGTAAAGGTAAGTCTGCGTCTTGTGGCCATGGATGTGGATCCTCAGGATGTTATAACCAGGGATAATGTTTCGGTAAAGGTTAATGCCGTAATCTATTTCAGGGTAATCGATCCGACAAAGGCTATAGTTGAGGTCGAGCAATACAACTATGCAATGTCTCAACTCGCCCAGACAACCCTGAGAAGTGTGTGCGGCCAGGCAGAGTTAGATGAGCTTTTGTCTTCAAGGGAAAAGATTAATGAACAGCTTCAGACAATACTGGACACACATACGGATCCGTGGGGTTTAAAGGTTACAACCGTGGAATTAAAGCATATTGATCTGCCCCAGGAGATGCAACGCTCGATGGCCAAGCAGGCTGAGGCGGAAAGGGAACGTCGCGCCAAGGTAATCAATGCAGAAGGGGAATTCCAGGCTGCGGCAAAGCTGGCCGAAGCATCGAAAATAATTGAAGGTCACCCTACGGCCTTGCAACTCAGGTATCTCCAAACAATGCGCGAGATGTCGGCAGAGCAGAATACAACAACAATTTTTCCGTTTCCAATTGAGTTGTTCAGCGCGTTTATCAAACCTCGAGAAAAGGAAGACAAATAAATATGTTTACCCTGTAGAAGGACATCAACTATTGACATAATAAAATAAAATAGTTAAAAAAACTATTTTTCCTGTTATGATTAATAGTTTTGCAAAACCGTCTAAGGATAGAGACTTTTAAATATTTTTCAAAGGTCTCGGATAAAAAAGGAGATTTGCCGGATATGGGTGCTGAGAAAAAAAAGAAGATCAAAGAAGAAAAACCAATAGATAAGATGACTGTCAAGGAGTTGAGGGAGGTAGCCAAGGAGATACCTGAAATTACCGGTGTTCACGGAATGAACAAGGCGGAGTTGATCGGTTCAATAAAAAAGGCAAGGAGCATCAAAGATGCGCCGAGGAAAAAAGCCGATGCATCGGTTCGTGACATCAAATTGAAAATCAGAAAATTAAAGGCTGAGAGAGAAGCCTTTTTAAAGGCTGATAATAAAAAGATGGCAATTATTTCCAAGCGCCGTATTTCCAGGCTGAAGAAAAAAACAAGAAAAGCGGCGTAATTTTTAAAACGTTAAAGGTTAATGGTTTAGTGATATTTATGATTAATCCGTCCTCTGTAGCTTTTGATGTTGATGGGGTTTTTGCCGACACCATGACATTGTTTCTTGATATAGCGCAGAAGGAGTATGGTATAAACTGGATAAAGCCGGAAGATATTACCTGTTATGCTATTGAAGATTGTATCAATCTCGATAAAAACATTATTGACAACATATTAAACAGAATACTCAATGGTAATTACGATGTTGCCTTGAAGCCTATAGAGGGCGCTTCAGAAGTGTTGACAAGGCTGGGGAGGAGCCAAAGACGGCTTCTCTTTGTAACGGCACGACCTTATTTGGGCCCAATCTACGATTGGATGTTAAGCATCCTGCCGCTTAAACCTGATTCAATAGAGATTGTTACAACAGGCACATTTGAAGGCAAGTCGGACGTTCTTTTGCGCAACAATATTACCTGTTTTGTTGAAGACAGGCTTGAGACCTGTTTTAAACTTAAAGAGGCCGGCGTAACGCCGGTTCTGTTCAAGCAACCGTGGAACAGGGAGGCTCATCCATTTGTGGAGGTCGAAACCTGGAGCGACATTGAAAAGTTGATTGAATTTTAATGCTTTCATCTTCTTTCAAAAAATTAATCGGATCTTTTATCGAATTTCTTTCCCTTGAAAAGGGGTATTCCAAAAACACCTCTCGCGCATACCTGCACGATCTTGAAGAGTTTGCATCCTTTCTCGCTCAAAGCCGGTCTCTAACAGGGGAAAAGAGTAATTATGCAGATTCATATAAAGAAAATCAGGTTGGAGTGGATGAAGTAAGCCCGTTGATGATAAGGGGTTATTTGGGCTTTTTACACAAAAAGAACAAAAAGGTAACCATAGCACGCAAGCTTTCCTCTTTGCGTTCCTTTTTCAGATATCTTGTCAGGCATGGTGTAATTACTGATAATCCGGCTGATTTGATTCTTTCGCCAAAACAGAGAAAGGCTATCCCTGTCTATCTGACAGTTGATGACACATTCAGGCTGCTGGATTTCATAAAGACAGACACTTTGGCCGGACTGAGGAATTGCGCTATTTTTGAGTCCCTATATTCGAGCGGAATAAGAGTATCTGAGCTTGCGGGATTGAATTTGACTGACGTGGATTTTACGAGCTGTGTTATCCGTGTCTTTGGAAAAGGCAGCAAGGAAAGAATTGTGCCGATCGGCAAAAAAGCGCTTGATGCAATAAAGGCTTATAGAAATAGGCTGCGACTGGAAGCAGGCACGCAAATTGATGAAAACGGCCCATTGTTTCTAAACAAAAGCAATGGCCGTCTTACAGCAAGATCTATTGCCCGTATCCTTGCCGGAGTCGCAAAAGAATGCGGTATTTTAATGCCTGTTTCACCACATGCTTTGCGTCACTCGTTTGCAACACATATGCTTGACGCGGGAGCGGATTTAAGGGTAGTGCAGGAACTCCTTGGGCATAAAAACCTTTCTACTACACAAAAATATACACATGTGAGTATAGACAGACTAATGGAAACTTATGACAAAGCCCATCCCAGAAGGTAATTATTTATGAGCGACTCTAATGTAAATTTTCATGGAACGACCATCATTGCTGTAAGGCATAAGGATAAGCTGGCGGTTGCCGGTGATGGCCAGGTAACTTTGAATAATAATATTATAAAACATCATGCCAAAAAGGTAAGAAAGATTTATAATGATAAAATTATTGTGGGATTTGCCGGAGCAACTGCTGATGCTTTAAATCTTTCTGAACGTTTGGAAGCAAAACTTGAACGTTATAACGGAAACCTGACCCGCAGCGCTGTTGAGTTGGCAAGAGACTGGCGAACCGACAAGTATTTGAGGCGTCTTGAGGCAATCATGATTGCCGCAGATGAAGCCAGAATGTTTCTTATCTCGGGCAGTGGTGATGTAATTGAACCTGATGAAGGAATTATTGGCATTGGGTCCGGAGGAGTCAGCGCCCAGGCAGCGGCAACAGCTCTGATAAGGCATACAGATATGGATGCAAGGAGTATTGTAGAAGAAGCAATGAGAATAGCCGGTTTAATCTGCGTATTTACAAATGATTCAGTAACTATAGAAGAGTTGTAGGAATATATAACTAACATGAGCGATTTAAAACCATCAGAAACTGTTAAAGAGCTTGATAAATATATTATTGGTCAGCACAAAGCAAAGCGTTCAGTAGCTGTTGCTTTAAGAAATAGGTGGCGAAGACAACAGGTTCCCGAAGATCTCCGCGATGAAATTGCGCCCAAAAACATTATACTTATCGGCCCCACAGGAGTGGGAAAAACGGAGATATCGAGGAGACTTTCCAGACTTACAGATTCACCATTCACCAAGGTTGAGGCATCCAAATTTACCGAAGTCGGATATATGGGCAGAGATGTTGAATCAATGGTAAGGGACCTGCTGGAACTTACCGTAAACACGATTAAAGCAAGGGCTCAGGAAGCGGTGGAAGAAAAAGCGCGGCAGATTGCCGAAGAAAGAATGCTTGACATTCTGCTTCCAAAGCCAAGAGCAAAGCAAAAGCAAGATAGTGAAGCCGCAAAACAAATCCCAATTGATTTTATGGCGCATAATAATGCTGAATCATCCTCAACAAGAGAAAAACTTCGCGAAATGCTTCGGGAAGGAAAACTTGACAACCGGTATGTTGACATTGATATTTCAGATCGGGCTGTGCCTGTTGTGGAGATATTCTCAAGCATGGGGATAGAGGAGATGGGCATTAACTTTAAGGATATGTTAGGCGGCATAATGCCAAAAAGCTCAAAGAGAAGGAAGCTTAAAGTTCCTGAAGCCATGAGGATTCTGTCTCAGGAAGAGGCTCAAAATCTTGTGGATATGGAGGAAGTCGTAAGCCGGGCAATTGAAAAGGTTGAACAGACAGGAATAATCTTTCTTGATGAGATAGACAAAATTGCAAGTAAAAACGACAGCCACGGCCCTGATGTATCCAGGGAAGGGGTGCAGCGGGATCTTCTTCCTATAGTGGAAGGGTGCGGTGTTACAACCAAGTACGGTCCTGTGAAAACAGACCACATCCTTTTTATTGCTTCGGGCGCCTTTCATACAGTTAAACCTTCTGATTTGATTCCCGAGCTTCAGGGCAGGTTCCCGATCCGGGTAGAACTTGATTCCCTTGGAAAGGACGAGTTTGTCAGGATACTTACCGAACCGAAAAATGCATTGCTTCTTCAATACATGGCGCTTTTAAGGACAGAAGGTATTGATGTGGTTTTTGAGAATGATGCTGTGGTGAAAATTGCGGCAATTGCGGAAGAGGTTAACAACCTGACTGAAAATATCGGAGCAAGAAGACTTCATACTCTTATGGAATATCTGCTTGAAGATATACTCTTTGATGCTCCTGACATGAAAGAAAAAAGGATTGTAATCGACGGAAAATATGTTGATGATAAATTAAAGGATATCAAGGACGACGAAGATTTTAGCAGATATATCCTTTAACAGAACAATTTTTAATTAAACATTCATAATTTAAAATTAGAGCGCAGCGATTCATTATGACTCCAAATGTTGCGGACATACTCATTGAAGCCCTTCCCTATATACGTCGTTTTTACGGCATGACCATTGTAATTAAATATGGCGGGCATGCAATGGTTGACGAGCAGTTAAAGGCCGATTTCGCCCAGGATATCACTTTGTTGAAATTTATTGGGCTAAACCCTGTTGTTGTTCATGGCGGCGGCCCGCAGATTAACTCAGTCCTTGAGCAAATGGGGATAGATCCAAAGTTTGTCAGAGGGATGCGTTTTACTGATGAGCAGACTATGGATGTTGTGGAGATGGTACTTGGAGGCAAGGTAAACAAGGCGATTGTCGCCGGAATTAATCAACACGGGGGAAAAGCAGTCGGCTTAAGCGGCAAGGATGGAGGGCTTATATCGGCAAAAAAACTCCATATCAAATATCAGGAGGATGCTGATAAGCCGCCTGAAATAATTGATCCAGGTCTGGTGGGACAGATTACACATGTCAATCCTGATATTATCAACACGCTGACCAAACAGGATTTTATCCCAATTGTTGCTCCGGTCGGGGTTGGGGATGCCGGCGAGACATTCAACATCAATGCGGATCATGTGGCAGGCAGGATAGCCATAGCGCTGAACGCGGGGCGTCTTATTTATCTTACAGATGTTGATGGGGTGCTTGATACCTCAGGCTTGGTAATATCTTCAATCAATGCTGAAAGGATAAATAACATGATTGAAGATAAAACCGTTTCCGAGGGGATGATTCCAAAGCTTGAGTGCGCCCTGGATGCGCTGAAAAACGGGGTTGAAAAGGTTCACATTATTAATGGATGCAAACGTCACTCAGTATTGCTTGAGCTTTTTACCAACAAAGGGATCGGGACTGAAGTTATAATATGAAAACCGATATAATAAATAGATCTGATAAGGTTATAGCAAAAACATATAACAGATTTCCGATTGTAATCACAAGGGGCAAAGGATGCACTCTCTGGGACAGCGAAGGACGGGCTTATACCGATTTTGTTGCGGGAATCGCCGTTTGCAACCTTGGTCATGCGCATCCAGTAGTGTCAAAAGCTCTGTCAGATCAGGCAAACAGCCTTTTTCATGTGTCGAACCTTTATTATACGGTTCCCCAGGTAGAGCTTGCGTCATGGCTTGTCGACAATAGTTTTGCAGACAGGGTTTTTTTCTGCAACAGCGGCGCTGAAGCAAACGAGGCCGCAATAAAATTAGCGAGGAAGTATTTTAATGATAAAGGTGACCTGCGCCGCAACAGGATAATTGCCATGGAGCAATCCTTTCACGGCCGCACTATGGCCACCCTTTCTGCTACAGGCCAGGACAAGATCAAGCAGGGTTTTAACCCCTTGCTCGAAGGTTTTGACTTTGTGCCTTTTAACGATATTGATGCGCTAAAAAATAAAATCAATCCCTTTATATGCGCAGTTATTATAGAGCCTGTCCAGGGTGAAGGAGGGGTCCGCTGCCCTGATGCCGAATATCTTAAAGATGTGAGGCGGCTTTGTGATGAAACAGGGGCTTTGCTGATTTTTGATGAAATACAGACAGGAATAGGCCGAACCGGGAAACTTTTTGCTTATGAGCATTTCGGGATTGAGCCGGATATTATGACATTGGCCAAAGCGCTTGCCAATGGGTTGCCTATAGGGGCTATGTTGGCTAAAGAGCATGTTGCCGCGGCATTCGGGCCGGGTTCGCATGCATCGACATTTGGAGGCACGCCGGTTATTACCGCTGCTTCACTTGAAGTTGTTAGGACTCTTGTCAGGGAAAGGGTTATAGATCATTGCTCGCAGATCGGGGTCTATTTTAAGGAAAGACTTTTGTGGCTGAAAGACAGGCATGATTCCATTACGGATGTTCGCGGGATCGGTTTGCTGCTGGGGATAAAGCTTAAAACAGACGGCGAGCCTGTTGTGAAAAAATGCATGGAAAAGGGATTTTTGATAAATTGCATTCAGGGTAATATTTTACGATTTATTCCTCCACTTATCATAGAAAAGGATGAGATAGACTCCCTGATAACATGTCTGGATGAAATATTTTTAAGAGGTTAAATTGAAAAAAGACATACTAACCCTTTTAGACCTATCCAAAGAAGACTTTGAGATCTTCTTTAAGCGGGCGCTTGAGCTTAAAAAGGATCATAATAAAAGGATTTTAGATAGGCCGCTCGCAAGAAAAACTCTGGGCCTTATTTTCGACAAGCCTTCGACACGCACCCGCCTGTCTTTTGAGACGGCAATGGTTCAGCTTGGCGGAATTTCTATATTTATCAGCGCCAAAGATACTCAGATCGCCAGGGATGAGCCTGTAAGGGATACTGCCAGGGTTCTTTCAAGATACCTGGACTGCCTCGCTATCAGGACATTTTCTCAGGATCTGTTGAAGGAGTTTGCAGAGTATGCCACTATTCCGGTAATAAATGCTCTGACCGATCTATACCATCCGTGCCAGGTTTTAAGCGATCTTTTGACCGTGATAGAGCACAAAGGAACTTACAAAGATCTGAAAATAGCATGGGTCGGAGATGGCAATAATGTGGCTCATTCATGGATAAACGCTGCGGCTGTTCTTGGGTTGAATCTTACATTAGCCTGTCCTGAAGGATATTACCCTGATATCAAAATTGTCGAAAAAGCGCTTGAGAGAAAATGCGACAAAATTCTAATAACTTCTGATCCTGTTGAGGCGGCGGATGGAGCCGATGTGATATATACCGATGTATGGGCGAGCATGGGGCAGGAGGGTGAACAAACCACAAGAAAGCAGGCGTTTAAGCCTTTTCAGGTAAATAAAGAGCTTGTCAATAAGGCCTCGAAAGATGTTATAGTAATGCACTGCCTGCCGGCTCACAGGGGTGAAGAAATTAGCGAAGAGGTGCTGGAAGGGCCTAATTCGGTTGTTTGGGACCAATCTGAAAACAAACTTCATATGCATAAGGCAGTGCTTGAAGTGCTGATGAAAGATTAAAAGGAAAAGCAAATTTTATTTACCACAGAGACCACAGAGAAATGGAAGGATAAAAAAAGAACTTATAAAATCCCAAATTTCAAACATCAAATTACAAATAAATCCCACGCGCAGCGGACTCGCCGTGCT
>JABMRH010000106.1 GCA_013202725.1 Desulfobacteraceae bacterium | reverse complement strand
TTTTAGATTCGCTCACTAACCCCGCAGCAAGCTACGCGGAATGCGCTCGCTATTGCGGTTCAAAAGGTCTCCGCTTTTAGCCGTCCGGGCCACAGCCGCTTCGGTTTCTTTTGGTTCTATAAATTAAAATTTTACTTTTGGCGCTGCTTTTTCTGCTTCTGGAATTTCATAGTATTCGGCCTTGGAAACACCGGCAATTGCAGCATACAACCTTCCAAAAAATGTCCGGATATATGTGTTTAAAATCTGAACTGCATCGTTATATCTTTTACGTTCAACTGCAATTCTATTTTCAGTTCCTTCCAGACTATCCTGAAGCTTCAGAAATGACTGGTTTGCTTTAAGTACCGGGTATCTCTCCTGAAGAAAAAGAAGTCTTGAGAGTACACCTTCAAGACGGTTTGCGCTTTCGACTTTATCTTTTACGGTTTTTGCCTGGAAGTATTTTGTTCTTGCCTCAGCAATATTTTCAAACAGCTCTTTCTCGTGTTTTGCATAACCCTTAACTGTTTCAATCAGATTCGGAATAAGGTCATATCTCCGCTTAAGCTGATTTTCAACCTGAGCCCACTTTCCTTTGACATTTTCATCCATGGCAATGACTGCATTGTAACCACCGATAAGCTTTCCTGTTACAAGGATACCAACAAGTAAAACAACGCCTATAATTATAAGAACGGTTTTTAATGATTTTGACATAATGCCCTCCATAAAAAATCAATATCATTAACTTAAGAATACTTAGAAGCGCTTAAGTTAATGGCATTGCATAAAAACAGCTTCTATATGTTTTATGATTAATTAGCTACCAGCCGCCGGAAGCGCCGCCTCCGCCGAATCCGCCTCCGCCTCCGCCGAATCCGCCTCCGCCGCCCCAGGCACCACGCCTTCCGCCAAGCGATGACAGGAGAAAAAGCATAAGGAAGAGTCTTGGATTTTTTATAAACAGGATAACCATAATTACAACAAAAAGCAGCGAAATTATACTGCCAAAAATACCGGTGGATTGATTTTTCCCTGCCTGGTGAACCGTGCGTCTTAATTCCGGCATTCCGGTTATTTTTACCCCCGACTCTTCGGCAATTATATTAGCCAGCGCCGTAGATGCGGCAAAAATGCCGTTTGAATAGTCCCCTTTTCTAAAAAAGGGCACAAGATAATCGCGGCCGATGCTTCCGGCAAGGCTGTCTGGGATCACGCCTTCGAGGCCGTAACCGACTTCAATTCTATATTTTCTGTCCTTGAGAGACACCACCAGCAACAGACCGTTATCTTTTCCTTTTTGGCCGAGTTTCCACCTGCTATGTGCTATTTTTATTGAAAAATCTTCAATCGATTCTCCTTCAAGGCTATTGATGGTAAGAATGGCGAGCTGCGCAGTTGTTTTTTGTTCGAGCTCTTTTAGATATTGATTGAGTTTGGCCTCGGTAGAGTTATCAATAATGCCTGCAAGGTCAACAACATGCTTGCCGGGGGTTTCAGGTATGCTGACAGCCTGTGAAAAGGATCCCGTCAGGAGAAATAAGCACAGGATTGAAAGAAAAGTGATTAGATTATACTTTAATTTCATCTGTAATATCCCCCAGTTTTTCGATGGCTTTATAATAGTCTTCAAAAATTGAGTTGAGGATTTCAATAGAAAGTTTAGTTTTATCTTTTCTGGCCTTTAAAATTGTTCTGAATACATCGACGCTAACGCCGGATACTTCCTGCAGAGTTGACAGTATTTCTTTATTTTCTCTTGGCGCTGGTTTTTCAAAAAGAACAATGATGCCCCTGAAAAGTGGAATATATCCTGAAAAGGAACCAATAAACAGGTCTGAAAGGAATTTTCTGTTTCCGGAAGAGGAAAGGTATCCCTGCCTGATTCCTATTAATTTGGCTTTCAGTTCCCGTTCGCACTGGCGCCTGAGATCGGCCCTTTTAATTTCAAGATCGCTAAAGATGTCCTTGCCGAAAACGGTTTTATGAAGTGTCTTTATTGTCAGAAATTCGATAGGGAAAACATCAAGGGAGCTAAAGATATATTCCGGAATCATAATAAGAGGGGAGGCAACCCGTTTTTTCCCGAATTTCTTTCCAAGAGGCGCAAAATTTTCAAGAAATTTCAAATCCATTTTATTAAGAACAAGAACGGAATTGACATCCGAAGTGTTGGGATTAAAATCTTCAGTCAAAGCGCTGCCTGTAATGTGAATTGAATGGAGCTGGTCTTTGTAATTGTTTAATATAATATCCAGAAAAGGTTTAAATTTAGCCGCAGCCTCCTCATTCATGCTCAGGTCATTCATAAAACCTCCTAAATTTGATGATCTCGTAAAAAGTCGAAAAACATGTCATTGCGAGCGAAGCGAAGCAATCTAATAAATACAGGCACCTAACTTATGCGAGATTGCTTCGCTTCGCTCGCAATGACATGTTTTTCGACTTTTTACGAGATCATCAAATTTAGGAGGTTTTATGAATGACCTGAGCATGAATGAGGAGGCTGCGGCTAAATTTAAACC
>JABMRH010000105.1 GCA_013202725.1 Desulfobacteraceae bacterium | reverse complement strand
GTAGCTACGCCCCGCATTCTCCCCCTTTGCGGCTTTCTAAATTTCACCTTTTTTGGACTCAGCATATGTTATATCTCCTAATATTGATTAATTCGTAAAAAAACGAATTCATCAATATTAGGAGATATAACATATGCTGAGTCCAAAAAAGGTCAAATTTAGAAAGCAGCAAAGGGGCAGAATGAGGGGCTTAGCTACCCGTGGTTGTAATTTGAATTTTGGTGAATTTGGATTGCAGGCGGTAGAATGTGGCGCAATCAACTCAAAACAGATTGAGGCCGCCCGAATCGCCATGACACGGCATGTAAAAAGGGGCGGTAAGATGTGGATAAGGATATTTCCCGATAAGCCGTTTACCAAAAAACCTGCTGAAGTAAGAATGGGAAAGGGAAAGGGTGCGCCTGAAGGTTGGAATGCAATAGTTCGTCCGGGAAGAATTCTTTACGAAATGCAAGGCGTCCCGAGAGATATGGCTAAGGAGGCGTTCCGACTTGCTTCACACAAGCTTTCGGTAAAGACAAAGTTTGTGGAAAGGAGCAATATATAATGAAAGCAGGTGAGATTAGAGATCTGAATCTTGAAGAGAGACAACGGAAACTGGTTGACCTTAAAGAGGAGTTGTTTAATCTGTATTTTCAGCATGAAATAGGTCAGCTCGAAAATCCTCAAAAGATGAAGCAGATCAAATGTGATATTGCAAGGATTAAAACCATAATAAAGGAAGCTTGAGGAACATATAGACAAGCATGGATGCCATGAAAAAAAGAGGTAATAAAAGACAGGTGGTCGGGGCCGTTGTGAGTGACAAGATGGATAAGACCGTAGTTGTCCAGGTTGAGAGAATGGTTAAATATCCCCTTTATCATAAGTATATAAAGAGAGGTTCCAAGTTTTCATCTCACGATGAAGATAATGCCTGCCAGGTTGGTGATAAGGTGTTAATAACAGAGTCAAGACCTATCAGCAGGACAAAAAAATGGCGCGTAAGTAAAATTCTCAAGAAAGTTGTATAATTAAGGAAACTTGTAAAAATGATTCAGGCAGAGACGAGATTAACAGCAGCAGACAATTCAGGAGCTAAGATATTGTATTGCATAAAGGTTCTTGGAGGTTCCAGAAGACGCTATGCAAGTATCGGCGATATAATTGTTGTAAGTGTGAAGGAAGCAATCCCTAATGCAAAGGTTAAAAAGGGGGATGTCTTAAAGGCTGTTGTGGTTCGAACCAAAAAGGAAATCAGAAGGCCGGATGGATCATATATCAGATTTGATGACAATTCAGCTGTTTTAATTAATCCGAATCTGGAGCCTGTAGGCACACGTATTTTCGGTCCTGTTGCAAGAGAGCTCAGAGCCAAAAAGTTTATGAAGATCATATCTCTGGCTCCCGAGGTTTTATAAAAGGAATTAAGGGATTGAGGAATTAAGGAATTGAGGAATTGAGGGATTAAAATCAGTAGAATACCTTCAATTCCCAAATTCCTAAATTATGAATTATATGAGAAGCGGCTTATGATGAAAAATAAATGTCTTATAAAAAAGGACGATAAGGTTAAAATTATTGCCGGCAAGGATAACGGTAAGATCGGAAAGGTCCTCAAGGTAATCAAAAAGGATAAACGGGTTCTTGTAGAGAAAGCGAATCTTGTTAAAAGGCATGTAAAGCCCAGCGCTCAGAATCGGCAGGGAGGGATTGTTGAGGGTGAGGCTCCAATCAGCTGGTCTAATGTCATGTTGATGTGCAGCAAGTGCGTGTCGCCGGCACGTATCAAGATGAAGAGTCTTGAGGACGGGAAAAAGGTTCGTGTTTGCATGAAATGCAATGAGATAATAGACTCTTAAGATCGTGTTGGAGAATAATAATGTCGGAGTTAAAACTTTTTTATGAAAAAGATGTTGTTCCAAGATTAATCGAAAGATTTAAATACAAGAGCAGAATGCAGGTTCCTAAGCTTAGTAAAGTCGTGTTGAATATGGGTCTTGGAGAAGCGATTCATAATGTCAAACTGCTTGATTCTTCTGCTAAAGAACTTAAACTGATCACAGGGCAACATCCGGTTGTAACCCGCGCTAAAAAATCGATTGCAGCATTCAAGCTAAGGGAAGGAATGCCGATTGGCTGTATGGTGACGCTTCGTCGCAAACAGATGTACGATTTTTATTGTAAACTGGTAAATGTTACTCTCCCTCGTGTTCGTGACTTTAGAGGCCTTTCAGGAAAGGCGCTTGATGGAAACGGGAACTATACTCTGGGGATAAAGGAACATATCATTTTCCCGGAGATTGATTACGATAAAATCGATAAAATCAAAGGTCTTAATATAACCATCGTTACCACGGCGCAGACGGATGAAGAGGGGAAAGAGCTCCTTAAACTGTTAGGCATGCCGTTTAAAGATTGATTTTTAAACAAGGAGGATGAATTGGCAAAAAAGGCTCTTAGAATGAAGGTAATCAAAGAACCTAAGTTCAAGGTAAGGGCATACAGCAGGTGCCCGATATGTGGCAGGCCGAGGGGGTTTTTGAGGAAATTTGGAATTTGTCGTATATGTTTTCGTAATCTTGCTTCACACGGGATGCTTCCCGGAGTAACTAAATCCAGCTGGTAGTAGTATATATGATTTAAGTGTAACCGTTCACGGGTTCAGGGTTCAAAGGTTCAAAGTTCAGTCGTTATCGAAATCTGAACTATTACGAATTGTCTAATATAAAAATGGTATGTTACGGAGAAGAAGATGTCAATGAGCGATCCAATTGCTGATATGCTGACCCGGATCAGGAATGCTGAAAAGGCAAAATTCAATAGTGTTGATATTCCAGGGTCAAAGCTAAAAACAGAGTTGGCCAAGGTCCTAAAGAATGAAGGATTTATCAGAAACTATAAATTTATTAAGGATTCCAAGCAAGGTGTTTTGCGTGTCTACCTTAAATACGGTCAGGGACAATCAAGTGTAATCATTGGGATTAAACGTTTCAGCAAGCCAGGCAGACGGGTTTATGTTAAGGCTAAAGATATTAAGCCTGTATTAAACGGTATGGGCATATCAATTTTATCCACATCCAAAGGGATAATGACAGATAAAACAGCCAGGCATGAAAATATTGGAGGAGAAATCCTCTGCAATGTATGGTAACGAGACCTTTAAAAAATGTTTCCTGCTAAAAGCGGGATTCAAGTTCTTTGCAAATGTTTCGTAGATAGAGGGGTATAAATGTCTCGAGTAGGTAAAAAACCGATTCCGATACCTGATAATACAAAAATATTATTTAAAAACAGGGTAATTACTGTACAGGGTAAAAACGGCACGCTTGAAAGGCCGATACATCCTGCCGTGAACCTGAAGATAGAAAAAGGAGTTGTAAGTGTAAGCATCGAGAAGGATGACAGGATCAGCCGGTCATTACATGGTCTTACCCGCAGTCTTATAGCCAATATGGTCAGCGGAGTAAACGAGGAATTTGAACGCAGGCTGGAAATTAACGGCATTGGGTATCGTGCCGCAATGAAGGGTAATTCAATTGTTTTAAATCTTGGGTATTCGCATCCAATCAATTTTGATCTGCCTGATGGTATTTCAGCATCTGTTGAAAAAAATAATGTTATTAAACTTTTCAGTATCGACAAGGAGAAGCTGGGCCTTGTGTCTGCGGCAATTAGACGATTAAGACCTCCGGAGCCATATAAAGGCAAGGGTATTAAATATGCAGAGGAGCGAATTCAGAGGAAAGCTGGAAAGACAGGAACTAAATAAAGATATTTAAAGGATTAAGGGATTGAGGGATTGAGATAAAGTTAGGTTCATTCTTTAGTGTCTGAACGAAAACTAGCCAAAGCTGTCATTTCGAGTCCGCCAGAGCCCTTTGGCGGACGAAGAAATCTTCTTGTGTTGTTAAGATTGAAATTTAAGATTTCTCCCTTCAGTCGAAATGACAAAAAAAAGAGGTTTTCGTTCAGGCAATACTTTAGTGATAAGGATGTAAAAAGGATGGGTTCGTTAAACATAAAAAAGCAGGCGCGTTTAAAGAGAAAGAAAAGGATCAGAAAGAATTTGGTTGGTTCTACGCAGCGACCGAGGTTGAGTGTGTTTCGAAGCGCAAAACATGTTTATGCGCAGATAATCGATGATACATCCGGACATACTATTGCTTCCGCATCAACTGTTGAAAAGGATGTAAAAGAGCATTTCGCGGCTGAATCAGGCAAAGGCAAGGTTATTGCGGCAACCTATGTTGGAAAACTTATAGCAGAGCGTGCTGCTGAGAAAGGGATTCAAAAGGTGGTATTTGACAGAAATGGTTTTCTGTTTCACGGACGGGTCAAGGCTATCTCTGATGGTGCGCGTGAAGCCGGGTTGAATTTTTAGCCAATTTTATGAAGAATAGAGGGGGCAGATTCCTTGATTAAATATAATACAGACGAGAATCAGTTAATTGACAAGGTGGTTTATATTAACCGTGTGGCAAAAGTCGTCAAAGGCGGTCGAAGGTTCAGTTTTAGCGCTATAGTTGTGGTTGGTGACGGCAAGGGAAGTGTCGGGTTTGGATTGGGAAAAGCAGGAGAGGTGCCTGAAGCGATTCGTAAAGGAGTAGAAAAGGCAAAAAAGAGCATGATCAAAGTGCCTCTGGTTAACACCACAATTCCGTATAAAATTATCGGCAAATTCGGCGCAGGAAGAGTTTTATTAAAGCCTGCTTCCATGGGTACCGGAGTCATTGCCGGCGGCGCTGTCAGAGCGGTTCTTGAGGCCGTAGGAGTTCAGAATATTCTGACAAAGTGTTTGGGATCACACAATCCTCATAATCTGGTTAAAGCTACTATTGCCGGGCTTCAACAGCTTCAAAGCCGTGAGCAGGTGGCTTCAAGGCGCGGCATAAGTGTGCAAGATCTATAATTTTAGGGAATAATAAATGGCTGGCATATTAAAAATAACTCTTGTTAAAAGCATGATTGGAAGGCCGGAAAAACACCGCAGAGTTTTGCGTGGAATGGGGCTGACGAAACTCAATAAAACCGTTGAGCTTAAAGACATGCCTACGGTCCGTGGAATGATCAATCAGGTATCACATCTAGTGAAAGCTGAGGAGAAGATCGATGAAGCTAAATGAATTGTCACCGCCAAAGGGTTCACGGAAATCACCCAAGCGTTTGGGGCGTGGTGTTGGATCAGGAACCGGGAAAACGGCAGGAAGAGGAACAAAGGGGCAAAATAGTCGTTCCGGAGGAGGGGTGAGACCCGGTTTTGAAGGCGGTCAGATGCCTATCCACCGACGTTTACCTAAACGCGGTTTTACAAATATTTTTAAAAAACAGATTGTCACAGTTAATATACGTGATCTATCAAGATTTGAAACCGGCAGCGTAGTGGATGAGGCTGCCCTTATTCGTTGCGGGCTTATTAAAGGCAAAAATGATGGAATTAAGCTTCTGGGGAATGGCGATATAAAATATCCGCTGATAATCAGAGTTAACGATATCAGTAAAGGAGCCAGAGATAAAATCGAAGCTATCGGCGGGAAGATAGAGGTCTTAAAATAATGGTCGGTGGTGGTTTCCAAAATGTATTCAAAATACCCGAACTAAAGAAAAGGATCATTTATACACTTGCCCTTTTGATTGTTTACCGCATTGGTGTGCATGTTCCAACTCCCGGTATAGACGGAGTAGCGCTCGCTTCATTTTTTGCAAAGGTGGAAGGGACTATCTTCGGAATTTTTAATATGTTTTCGGGCGGAGCCTTAGAGCGGTTGTCGGTTTTTGCCCTGGGGATAATGCCGTATATCAGTGCATCCATTATCCTGCAGTTATTGACTGTAGCAATACCGCATCTTGAGCGGTTAAAAAAAGAGGGTGAACATGGCCGCAAGAAGATTACACAATATACAAGATACGGTACTGTTGTATTAAGTATCATACAGGGCTTTGGCATCAGTGTCGGTCTTGAAAGCATGAGTTCGCCGGGCGGCGCTCCGGTAGTTATGTACCCGGGCTGGTCGTTCAGACTTATAACGATTATAACTTTGACAGCTGGGACGGCGTTTATTATGTGGTTGGGCGAACGGATTACAGAGCGTGGCATTGGCAACGGTATTTCTCTTATTATATTTGCCGGCATTGTGGCCAGCATTCCAAGCGCGATAGGGAATTCATTCCGCCTTCTTTCAACAGGGGAAATGGGAATATTTGTCATAGTAATGCTGGCTGTACTGATGGTTCTTGTTGTCGGATTCATTATATTTGTTGAGCAGGGACAGCGCCGAATACCGGTTCAATATGCCAAAAGGGTCGTCGGCAGGAAGATGTATGGCGGTCAGAGCACATATCTTCCGCTTAAGATTAATACTTCTGGTGTAATACCGCCTATTTTTGCTTCTTCAATAATCATGTTTCCTGCCACTATAGCCAGTTTTATAGCGATTCCGTGGTTACAGAGCATTGCTTCTTCAATTACACCGGGTAATGTTGTGTATGAATTGATGTTTGTAAGCTTTATATTCTTTTTCTGTTACTTTTACACTGCCGTTACCTTCAACCCTGTTGATGTTGCCGATAATATGAAAAAACAGGGTGGTTATATTCCTGGCATCCGTCCGGGCAAGCGCACGGCGGATCATATTGACAGGGTTTTGACACGGATTACTTTGGGAGGCGCAATATATGTTTCCGCAGTATGTGTACTTCCATCGATTTTGATAGCTAAATTTAATGTTCCTTTTTACTTTGGAGGCACTGCTCTTCTAATAGTTGTTGGAGTTGCGATTGATACTATTTCGCAAATGGAATCTCATATGTTGTCCCGCCATTATGAAGGGTTTTTAAAAAAGGGCGGGGCAAAGATGAAGGGACGGCTCTAAGGTGCTGATATGGTGATTTTAAAATCGCCACAGGAGATTGAAAAGATACACATAAGCAATCAAATTGTTGCTGAAATCCTCTCCAGGCTTGAATCAGAAGTTCAAACAGGAGTTGATACACTTTATTTAAACGATCTTTCTGAAAAATTAGCCCATGAGAGAAAAGCAATTCCGGCCTTTAAAGGGTACAGAGGCTTTCCCTATTCAATATGCGCTTCAGTAAACAATGTGGTTGTCCATGGATTTCCTTCCAAAAAACCACTTTGCGAAGGGGATATAATAAGCCTTGATTTTGGGGTCGTTTTTGATGGGTATTACGGTGATGCTGCTGTAACCGTGGGTGTTGGAAAGATATCAGATTCTTCCAGACGGCTTGCCAGGGTTACAAAAGAGTCTCTTTACAAAGGGATTGAAAAAGCGGTTCCAGGCGGCAGGCTTTCAGACATTTCACATGCAGTTCAATCGCATGTGGAGGCTGCCGGTTTTTCGGTTGTTCGTAAATTTGTCGGCCATGGTATTGGCAGCAAACTACATGAAGAGCCTCAGATACCTAATTTTGGAGAACCTGGCAGTGGGATCCGCTTAAAAGCGGGTATGATTTTTGCCATAGAGCCTATGGTTAATGAAAAAAGTTATGATGTTGAAATACTTGAAGATGGATGGACTGCTGTAACAAAAGATGGTTCTTTATCGGCTCATTTTGAGCATACAATTGCAATTACGGAAGACGGCCCAGTTATCTTAAGTGAAATTGACAGGGGTTAAGACATGCCAAAGGAAGAGGCCATAAAGGTTGAGGGTAAAGTGCTTGAGACGCTGCCCAATGCGATGTTTAAGGTTGAATTGGAGAATAAGCACCAGGTGCTGGCGCATATTTCCGGAAAGATGCGTATGCATTTTATCAAAATTTTGCCCGGTGACAAGGTTACTGTTGAGCTTTCACCGTATGACCTTACTCGTGGCCGAATAACTTACAGGGTAAAATAACCGGATATCTGTTGCCGGGGTCCGGGTTCTTGAAGGAGTATAATATGAAGGTCAGAGCATCGGTGAAGAAAATGTGCAGCAAGTGTAAAATAGTCCGTAGAAAAAGGGTTGTAAGAGTAATCTGCGAAAATAAACGGCATAAACAGCGGCAAGGATAGAGGAGGAGTTGGTTT
>JABMRH010000104.1 GCA_013202725.1 Desulfobacteraceae bacterium | reverse complement strand
TTGTGGTCTTTATTGCGGAGGCTGTGCCATTTATATCGCACACCGTGATAATAATCATAAATTCAAGGAACGGTTGGTGAATGTTTACCAGGGAAAAGTTAATGGCAAAGGTAATCTTCCCAATAGTGAAAATCTTTCGATAGAAGATATTCAGTGCCGTGGTTGCTTGTCTGATGAACTTTTTATGCATTGCCGACAGTGTGAGATCAGGGATTGCACCAAAGAAAAAGGTTACACTGGATGTCACGAATGCGATGAATTTCCCTGTCAGCATATTGAAAACTTTCCGATGACTGTTGGCAAAAAGGTTATTTTACGGGCTATTCCGTATTGGAGAGAGGTCGGTACTGAAAAGTGGATTCAAGATGAAGAAGCCCGCTATATTTGCCCTGAATGCGGCAATAAAGTTTTCCGTGGTGCGGTAAGATGCAATCAGTGTAAAGTGAAACTATCTCTGGACTAGTATTTTATCGGAAAAACAAAAACCGTTTCCATTATAACCGCATAATCAGCGGATACACTCGGATACGAAAAGCCGCGGCATTTTGTTACATTGGAGTTAAGTCTTTACAATGGCAAAACTGTCACCATTTCGAAAACTTGTATAGGCTTTTCGTGCCAGTGATCCGGTTCTGCTTACTAAATGATATGAAGTTAAGGTTACAACAAAATGAAAATTCGTTATTATATTGATCCAGAAACTAAGCAACCCCATATTTATAATCATGGAGTTAGCGAAGATGAAGTTGAAGATGTATTACGAAAGCCGGGGGAAGATCGTCCGGGTCGTGAAGGATCTCGCGTGTCCATGGGTCGGACAAAAAACGGCAGGTATCTTCGTGTCATTTATGTCCCAGATCCGGCGCCCCATAGTATTTTTGTAATCATGGCTTATGATTTGTCCGGAAAATCACTTAAAGCATATAGACGCCGTAGAAGGAGAAAATTAAAATGACAAGACAGAGCAAATTCCCAGCAGGATGGGATGAAAAGCGTGTGAAACGCGTACTCGAACATTATGAAACCCAGTCAGAGGATGAAGCTGTTGCAGAGGATGAAGCAGCTTACGAAGATACTAATCAAACTTTTATGGAAATCCCTAATGAATTGATACCTGCTGTTCGTGAACTTATAGCGAAAAAGACTGAGTTGACTCCAAATGTTTGAGCAGAACAAGCGAGATAATGAGCGGATAGTCGGCGCAAAGCGCCGCCTATCCGCTCAAGGAGGGAATGCGGGAGGGAATGCGTAGTTGACAAACTTGAATAATTAGGGGCTTAGGGCCTATCAGTAAATAAGCAAGCATTCAGTCACAGTCTTCATTCTTGAGAAAGTGGCATTGTGTTGTGCAGGCATCATGCTTTGCCTTGCTCACATCCACTCCAACCAGTAAAAGCCCGCTTTGCTGAATATATTCTTTACGTTTCTTGTGATTTCTGCCATAATTTTTTAGCCTCATGAGTATACCACTTTTTTTATCTTCTTATGAGGTATGCCTTGTCTTAACAAAACATGCAATCTGAGCTCTTATACGATGCGGTAGATGAATCCTATAATATTTTTAATGGTGAAAAGATGGAAAAAATTTTTAACGGTCAAAAAACTACAAAATTAGGTACTGAAAAGAAGCCCGCTGTTGTTAATGTACAAACAGAAGAAAGATTGAAAGAAGTAGCGTCGATATTTGAAGAAAAGGGTTGGAAATATACAATTGGATTAGAACCGGATGAACCAGAGGATATTACCGATTTAGAAATATTATTGAATCCACCAAAATCAAAAATTGCCGAAAAGAAAGTTGGCCGCAATGAGCCATGCCCATGTGGAAGCGGGAATAAGTATAAAAAATGCTGTGGCAAATAAGACTATCTTACATTCCAAAGGATTAGTCTGCGCATAACCACCTGCTTCACTCTGACGGCTGGAAGCAGGGGTAAGGCACAACTTACTTTCAAACAAGGAGAAACAGATATGGGTGAAAAGGGGAAAAAAGACAAAGGCAAAAGGGAACAACAGAAAAAGGCCCAGCTTAATCCAAAGGAAAAACGAAAATTGAAAAAAGAAAAGAAGAAATAAATTCCCAGTGTTGTCCTGGAGGAAATGGGGTCAAGTCTACGCTTGACCCATATCAGAATAAAATGTTAGATGCTACAGCATGTCACGTCCACTTAGAATAGAATATCCTGGAGCATGGCATCATGTAATAAACCGTGGAAGACGGTCCGAATCCATTTTTTCAGATAAACATGATTATTTAATGTTTATTGATCTGCTGATTGAAATATCTGAAATAATGAACAGCGTAATATTGCAGTTTATCTATTACGTCAAATACGGGGCCGGCGAGAACCTTAACAACATAGATGAACTATTTAATATCAAAGCATACAGCATTGTAAGCAGCATAATACGAAGAGTTTCGAAACTAAAAAAATATGACAAGGGCCAAAAATAGACTTGACCCCATTTCTACCCTTCGCTGTTGCGGTTCATAATCTATGTTCGACAGTTCACGCTGTTCGCAATTTTGCTAAAGAACATTTTGATAAGATGGAGGAAATCATGACAACAGCTACAGCTCGTCATATCCTTGTTGATACACAGGAAAAATGTGAAGAAATCAAAAAACAAATTGAAGAAGGATCTGACTTCGTTGAAATAGCCAGGCAGCATTCTAAATGTCCTTCTGGGCGGCAAGGCGGGGGTGATTTAGGTGAGTTTTCGCCCGGCCAAATGGTTCCAGAATTTGATAGCGTGGTATTCAGTCAAGAAACAGGAAAGGTTCATGGGCCGGTTCAGACCCAGTTTGGATACCATCTGATTGAAATTACAAGTCGAAGTGATTGAGGATAAACAAACGGCCATTGGCGCCCTATTACAGGAGAGAAATTTCATGTTGGAGGTTTATCAGAAAAAAATTATTGAATTGCTGTATAAACAGGAAGTTTTGCTCGCCAAGCTGTATAAAATCTTTGCTGACCAATTCCCTGACTATAAGGACTTCTGGAAAGAATTGGTCAAAGATGAACTGCAACACGCAAAGTGGATAAAAAAGTTTTATCATGCCGAGAAAAAGGATTTGGTCGGTTTCAGTGAGGGTAAAATCAAAACATCTACCATGGAGATTTTTATTGGACATGTTGAAAAAGTAATTCAACAGGCTAAGAACGGAGAAATTAATGTGAAAATGGCTACCGCATATACCCTGGACTTTGAAAGATCACTTATTGAGAAAAACGTATTTACCCACTTTGAGATTTTAGATAAAAGAGTAAAGGGAATCATGACAAAACTTGACAGTGAAACAAGAAAGCATATCAAGAAAGCAGAAGATCTGATCGATATGATCGCCAATTGAAACACTTAGCAAAATAAAAAGTAGTTTTACCTACCTATTCTTATTATACAAATAGGCTGACAATGAAGATAATCAAAAACAGTAATGAGCGTTTTAGGTTATTGATAGAAGCCTATGAGCGCTTTGTCCCCAATGAGTTCCTGAGGATACTGGGGAAAGATGATATCACAAACATAGTCCTCGGTGATCAGATTGAAAAAAATATGACAATCCTGTTTTCAGATATTCGAGGTTTTACCTCTATTTCTGAAGAGCTCACTCCACAACAGAATTTCAACTTTATCAATTCCTACCTCAGCCAAATGGAGCCTGTCATACTTGCCCATAATGGAATTATCGACAAGTATGTTGGAGATTCAATCATGGCGCTTTTCCCATCAAGCTCTGATGAAGCCGTACGTTGTGCCATAGCCATACATGCAAAACTGAACAAATATAATGCCGTCAGGGAAAAGGCACATTACCCTCCAATTCGAATTGGTATCGGCCTTAATACAGGTCTGTTAATGTTAGGGACAATAGGCGGGGATAAACGTATGGAAAGTACTGTTATTGGCGATGCCGTCAACCTGGCCTCACGAATTGAGGGTATGTCAAAAAAATACGGGGCAGGCCTGTTGATCAGTGAGTATACATTTTATGACTTAAAAAGACCTGATAAAATAGCCATACGTTTTTTAGATCGGGTGAAAGTGAAAGGCAAAACGCAACCACAGTCAGTTTATGAGGTGTTTGATATAGATCCCCCTGAAATTGTAGAAGGGAAAAAAGCTACGCTCAAAATTTTTGAGGAAGCGTTAGCCCATTACCATTTTAAGCATGTTGATACTTCGAAGAAGATGATAGAGGAATGCCTACGGATCAACCCATTAGATAGTTCCGCTCAGTTTTATCTTGACCGATGCAATGCGTTTCTTCAGACTGGTGTACATGAAAGTACAGGGGAACTACTTCTTTCCATAGAATGGACCCCTGAGTTTGAATTCGGAGTAACAAAAATTGACGAACAGCATCGTGAACTTTTTGAACAATGCAATAAACTGATGGAGAGCATATTAAAAGGAAAAGGGTTAGATGAAGTAAACAAAACCATTTCTTTTCTTGATGAATATATAATCACGCACTTTCGAGACGAAGAGAAGTTGATGAAAGAATATGAGTATCCTTTTTTACATTTTCAAAAATGGCAACATAATAAATTTTCCAGACACTTTGAAAAATTTAAGAAAGAAATCAGCATAATAGATGATAGTAACAGATTTTTTCTCCTGTTTCGCATCCGACTTCTCATAGTAGATTGGCTGGTAAATCATACTTTCAAATTTGATAAGCATTTGGGACGTTTTATAAAAAGAAAAAGGTTGGGTCTGGCATGACAACTTGCCGGAAGTGAGAATATGAAGGTTAAAGGCACATGAAAGAAATAAAAGGAACACTTGTCCAGAAAATAAAGAGGACTGAAACAGTACAGAGTTTTCGATTTGTGTTGAATGAAAAAATCGATTTTGTGCCGGGTCAGTTTTTACAGGTTATTTTTGACGAGCATGATAAAAAGAATCACCTGCTGAATAAGTACCTTTCGTTTTCATGCGCGCCCCAAAATGACTATATCGAGGCAACAAAGCGCATATCACAGAGCGATTTTTCACAGCGATTGCAACAAATGCAAGAAGGGGATATTGTTTTATTGAAGGCACCGATGGGCAATTGTGTATTTAAGGATGAATACCGGAAAATCGGTTTTCTCATAGGCGGGATCGGCATAACACCGGTTGTCTCGATTATTGAATATATTATTAAAAAACAGTTGCGCACCAATGTTTGCCTCTTATATTCCAACCGTCTGGAGCAGGATATAGCCTTTAAGAAGGAATTGGATTACTGGCAGCTGATCTATCCTCACCTTCTTAATGTTGTGTATATGGTGAGCGCCGGTGCGCCGGTGGATAAGCAGTGCATCTCTGGAATTATCAACAAAGATACCGTGATGAACCATATGTCTGATTGGCAGCAACGGGTTATCTTCGCATTCGGCCCACCAAAAATGGTGAGCGCCATGAAGAATATCTGCTCGGAGATATCGTGCAAGAAAGAGTTAATCAAGACTGAAAATTTTATTGGGTATTAATATAGCGAAACCTTTGCAACAGGTTGAGACCTTTGCAAAACCTCCTCTTTTGCCCGATTACTGCGTCAGGTTCAAATCTCAATCCTCGAAATATTCAATATATTCCTCCGGTTGAAATTTTCGCCTTCCTTGTACTCGAACAAAATTGAACATTTTTCAAAGGTCTCAGGT